>JAZNYR010000182.1:0-9367 GCA_045594525.1 Clostridia bacterium
GGGCTGTAGCAAAATGCACAGACCGCATAAAGCAAAATCATGGCGAGATAAGGTCATTAGAAACAATAAAATTCAAAAAGCATGAGAAAATCAAATGTAGAAATTTGTCTTAAAACAAATTTCTTTTATTTTCCTGCTTTATGCTATAAACAAACATCGCCTCTCGTCGTATCCACATACGACTTCGGGTAGCCAAAAGCAAGACATAGCCTTGCTTTTGCTCAGTTTGTTCATTCTGCACTATTTTTCTCCAGCCTCTTTCAATTTATTTTAGTTCTTTTGCGCTCGGGACTTTTTTCCATTTGATATTTGAAAGGGGATAGGAAAAATTGTTCAGAATCGTCAAACCGAACCGCAGCGAAAGCGGAGGGTTACCCGAAGGTGTACAAAGGTACATCGAGGGTGAGGTTTGTCGATAGCAAAAAAGAAGAAAATAAGGAAAACCCTCAAATCTATTGAGGGTTTTGTCATTATTAGTAAATAGTATTATTGATAAGCATATTTTTTTATGTTTTCTTTTTTGCGTTCTGGACTATTTTTTAGCATTCTTTCCCGTCCCAGCAATAGGTGCACAACTTACAACGGTCCAAACCGATTGCTTCAATCAACCCGTCCAAAGACTGAAATTCCAGAGAATGAAAATTCATCTTTTCGCAGATGGACTGTCTTAATTTCTTGCCCCGTTCGGTGGAAGAATCGCTGTATTCATCCAAATATCGGAATCCTTCCTCGCCCTCCAATTCCATAATGGTTTTGCGGGTAATCAGTTCCATTTCGCTTTTTGAACTGGTGAAGTTCAGATATTTGCAACCATACATAATAGGCGGGCAGGCAGAGCGCATATGAACAGCCTTTGCACCGTTGTCATACAGAAAATCAACTGTTTCCTTTAATTGGGTTCCTCGCACAATGGAGTCATCCACAAAAAGAAGATTTCTGTCCATAATCAAGTCATGAACGGGCACCTGCTTCATTTTTGCAATTTTATTTCTGTCCTTCTGTTTGGAAGGAGTAAAGCTTCTTGACCAGGTGGGGGTGTATTTAATAAAAGGACGGGCAAAAGGAATGCCGCTTTTGTTGGCGTAACCGATGGCATGAGGGGTTCCCGAATCAGGCACACCGCTTACGAAATCCACATTCTCTGCGTTTTTCGCTTCCATATCACTCTTTGCCATAATTTCGCCGTTTCGGTTTCTCATGACCTCCACATTCACACCCTCGTAGGTAGAGGTGGGATAGCCGTAATAAGCCCACAAAAAGGCACAGATTTTCATTTCCTTACCCGGTTTTGCCAGCTGGGTGACAGAGTCAGCAGTCAGCTCCACAATTTCTCCGGGACCCAACTCCCGTTCCACTTCAAACTCCAGCTTTTGTGCCGCAAAGGATTCAAAGGTGACACAATATCCGTCCTCATTTTTTCCAATCAGAACAGGCAGACGGCCTACCTTGTCACGGGCAGCAATGATTGCACCGTTATCCTTTAAAATTAAAATGGAGGCAGAACCCTTGATTCGTTCCTGAGCATAACGGATTCCGTCTGCAAAATTATCTTTTTGGTTAATGAGAGAGGCAATGAGTGCAGTGGAATTGATTTTTCCGCCCGTCATAGCGTCAAAATGGCCGTGAGAGGAGGACAAATATTCCTGAATCAATTCATCGGCATTTTTGATTAAGCCGATAATGCAAATGGCATAAGTCCCTAAATTAGACCGAATCATTAAAGGCTGTGGATCGTAATCACTGATACAGCCAATGGCAGAATTTCCCTGCATTTCTTCAAAAACATGCTCAAACTTGGTTCTGAAAGGTGAATTCTGAATGTTGTGAATTTCCCTTTGCAGACCGATGGTTTCATCATACGCTGCCATACCGCCGCGTCTTGTACCTAAATGAGAATGATAGTCTGTACCAAAAAACACATCAGAAATGGCATCGTGCTTTGATACTACACCAAAAAAACCTCCCATAATAAACCTCCCTAATCTTCTGTCATATTACTATTATATCATGTATCGTTTCTTCGGTCAATAACCGAGCAAAAATATTGTCACTTTGACAAAAATTCATGTTTACAAATGGAACTTTGTTAATAAAATTGGCAATTCTTCAATGGTATCCATTTCAAAATCGGCTTTTGGGATTCCTTCCATCCAAACACCCGTTGTTTTCACCCAAACGGAAGTGTAGCCCGCGTTTTTGGAAGCTTGCACATCGTTTATTGGATTGTCTCCAACATACATAAGCTCTGACGGGTTGCAATGAAGTCTCTTTGCCATTTCCCAAAAAGGCTCAGGATCAGGCTTTTGCATCCCTAATTCGGAAGGAATCAGGATTTCATCAAAAAACTCTTCCAAAGAAAGTAATTTGAGTTTGGAACGCTGAATTTCAGAAGAACCGTTGGTGATGAGACCCAGTTGATAGCCCATTTCCCGTAGCTTTGTCAAGGTGGGCTTTGTAAAGGGGAAGGGGACTGCCACGGTACAAAACAGCGGAAGTGTAATACTTGAATAGAGTTTGATATCAGGGGCGGGGGAATATAGCCCCAACTCCTCTCCATATTGCAACATTTGTTGCCAGCCAAGGTAAACCTTGTCTTTATCTGTCTTGCACCAAAGTTCCACTGCCTCCTCTTTTGTAAGCTCCGGGGAGAGATAGGGTTTGAATGATTTGTAAAATTCGTCTCCCAAAGCACGAAAGGTGCCGTATCGGTCAAACAGCGTATGGTCCAAATCAAACACGATTCCTTTGTATTTCATGGTAAAGTCCTTTCAAAACAATTTATTTTACCAGTAACTTTTGAATTTCTGCAACATACATGGTATGATAATCTCCATTGGGATACCATCTTTTGTCTTCTTCGTCCGTCATAAAACATTCCGGCATCAATTCCTGGGCATACAGCTTTTTGCAAATGAGCACATGTTGTGCTTGTTCAAAGTAGGGGGTATCTCCCTCACGGACAAGGGTCAGACCGGAGGTTGTAATCTTATCTTCTTCACGGCCTGATACCTTTCCTAAATATTGCAGTTTTTCTCTGTATTCTTCTCCCAAAAAACTTAAACTGAAGGTATCGGACAAATCAATGAATTCTTTAGTGTACCGTTGAGGGCGAATGAAAATATAAGCCACATTTTTGCCCCACAGCACTCCCAGTCCGCCCCAGGAGGCGGTCATGGTGTTTGTTTCAAAATCTCCTGCTGTCACCAGCATCCATTGTTTGCCGATTGCTTCAAATACATTTTTATTCCATTGTTCCAATTTCATTTCTTTCATATAAAAGACCTCCTTATATGACAATTCCTCCGTTGGGACTTATGATCTGACCTGTCACAAAGTCTGCTGTGGCAAGATAATAAATTGCCTGTGCCACATCTTGAGGCGTTCCCAACCGACCAAGAGGAGTTTCGTCGCATAATGCCCTTTTGTCCTCCTCTGTCAGATGTTGGCACATGGCGGTGTCTATCACCCCCGGTGCCACACAGTTGACGCGAATGTTGGAAGGTCCAAGCTCCTTTGCCAAAGCCTTCGTCATGGCAATAAGAGCCCCCTTTGCCGCAGAATAGTGGACCTCGCAAGAGGCTCCTGTCAGTCCCCAAATAGAGGAAAGATTGATAATTGCGCCTTCCTTTTGATGAATCATGTGGGGAAGAACCATCTTAGTGCATAAAAAGGCACCCTTCACATGGACATCAAACATTTTATCCCATTCTTCTTCCGTAATGGTATCAAACAGCTTTTGCTGTGCAATTCCGGCATTGTGAATCAGAATATCCACCTCACCGATTTGGTTGACTATTTTTTGCACTTGGTCCGAATCGGACACATCTCCCTGTACAACCAAAATGTGGGGATTTTCTTCTTGAAATTCTTCTGCCTTTTTTTGATTGGAAGAAAAGGATACCGCTACCCGATATCCTTTTTCAAAAAACAATTTTGCTGTAGCAGCACCGATTCCACGGGTACCGCCTGTGATCCATACTGTTTTCATTGGTGGTCCTCCAGTTTCTTTTCCAAACGGTCAAGTTGTGCCTGTAATTTACACAGCTCCTGGGAAACAGGGTCGGGAATGTGAATTTGGTCAATATCATTAATCGTGATTCCGTTCCGTTTTACGACTCTAGCAGGAACACCCACGCAGGTAGAGTTGGGAGGAACTTCGCTTAACACCACCGCATTTGCCGCGATTTTAGACCCGTCCCCAACGGTGAAGGGGCCCAATACCTTGGCACCTGCACCAATCATCACATTGTTGCCGATGGTAGGGTGACGCTTTCCTTTGTCTTTTCCCGTACCGCCCAAGGTCACACCCTGGTAAATGGTACAGCAATCGCCGATAACGGCAGTTTCTCCAATGACAACACCGATTCCGTGGTCAATGAGAAGCCCTTTTCCGATTTGTGCCCCGGGATGGATTTCCACTCCGGTCAGAAAACGGGAGGTTTGGGAAATCAGTCTTGCCAAAAAGGGACAGTGATGCTTGTAACACCAGTGAGCAAGCCGATGATACATAACCGCATGCACCCCTGAATATAAAAGCAATACTTCTAAAGGATTCCGAGCAGCCGGATCCCGTTCCATAATGAGTTTCACTTCAGACCAAATTCCCATCGTCCACCTCTATTTTACTACAATATTTACAAGCTTTTTGGGAACGGCAATGACTTTCACAATCTGCTTATCCCCAACCAATTCCTTAATTCTTTCGTTTTCCAAAGCCGCTGTTTTCAGTTCTTCTGCGCTGATTTCAGCGGGGAACATCATACGGTCGCGCACCTTACCGTTAATCTGTACTACAAATTCTACCATGGCATCCACAGTTTTTGCTTCATCATATTGAGGCCAGGGTGCAACGGAACAGAAGCCTTCAAATCCTGCCTCGTTCCACAGCTCTTCTGTCATGTGAGGAGCAAAGGGATTCATGAGAAGCAGGAAGGTTTTGTATTCATCTCGGGTTACGCTGCCCTTGGAGGAAAATTCGTTAATCAGGCTCATCAAAGCCGCAACCGCAGTATTAAACTTCATCCGTTCGATATCCTCGGTTACCTTGCAGATGGTTTTGTGCATAGCAGATTCCAGCTCTTTGGAATATCCTTCTTCCTCTGTTACCTTGTCAGCCAATGCCCACACGCGGTCCAAGAATTTGCGGCATCCCCGAACCCCGTTTTCCGACCAGGGAGTTGCCTGGTCAAAAGCACCGATAAACATTTCGTAAAGACGGAAGGTATCTGCACCGAATTCCTCTACAATGTCATCAGGGTTTACCACATTTCCTCTGGATTTGGACATTTTTTCGTTGTTTTCACCCAGAATCATGCCGTGAGAAGTTCTCTTCTGATAAGGTTCTTTTGTGGGAACCACGCCAATATCATACAGGAACTTGTGCCAGAAACGGGAGTACAGTAAATGGAGGGTGGTATGCTCCATACCGCCGTTGTACCAATCAACGGGCAGCCAGTAGTTCAGCAACTCCTTGGATGCTAACTCGTCAGAGTTCAGCGGGTCAATGTACCGCAGGAAATACCAGGAAGAACCTGCCCACTGGGGCATGGTATCCGTTTCTCTTACGGCAGGCTTTCCGCACTTGGGACAGGTAGTGTTGTACCAAGAGGGAACTTTTGCCAGAGGAGATTGACCGTCATCCGTCATTTCGTAATCTTCAATTTCAGGGAGCATCAAAGGAAGCTCGCTTTCAGGAATGGCAACCCAACCGCAATCGGGACAGTCCACCAGGGGAATGGGTTCGCCCCAGTAACGCTGACGGGAGAATACCCAGTCACGGAGCTTGTAATTGACCTTTCTCTTGCCGATTCCCTTGCTTTCTAAGTACTCAATCATAGTGGAAATGGCTTCTTTCACTTCCAGGCCGTCTAAAAATCCGGAATTAACCATTTTACCTTCTGAAACATCGGTGTAAGCCTGGGCTTGCACATCTTCGCCCCCTGCCACAACTTCAATAATAGGCAGATTGAATTTCTTTGCAAAATCCCAGTCGCGGTTGTCGTGAGCGGGAACTGCCATAATGGCACCTGTGCCGTAAGTCATGAGGACATAATCGGAAATCCAAACAGGAATTTCTTTGCCCGTTACGGGATTGACGGCAGAAATGCCTTCCAATGCAACCCCTGTTTTATCTTTTGCAAGCTCCGTCCGTTCAAATTCGGATTTACGAGCAGCTTCTTGCTTATAATTTTCTACTGCATCGTAATTGGTAATGGAAGCTTTCATTTCTTCCACAAAGGGATGCTCGGGGGAGAGCACCATATAAGTAGCACCAAACAGAGTGTCGCAACGGGTGGTATATACCGTAACTTTTTTGTTGCCGGGCTGAAGGGTGAAATCCACTTCCGCCCCTTCTGAACGGCCAATCCAATTTTTCTGCTGGGTTTTTACTTTTTCAATAAAGTTGACTTCTTCCAAATCATCAATCAGACGCTGTGCATACTCAGTAATTTTCAGCATCCATTGACTTTTTTGCTTTTGTACCACTTCGCCGCCGCACCGTTCGCAAACCCCGTTTACCACTTCTTCGTTTGCCAAACCTACTTTACAGCTGGTACACCAGTTAATGGGCATTTCCTGCTTGTAAGCCAATCCTTTTTTGAATAATTGCAGGAAAATCCACTGGGTCCATTTGTAGTAATTAGGGTCGGTGGTGTTCACTTCTCTGTCCCAGTCAAAGGCAAAGCCCAATGACTTTAACTGACGGCGGAAATTTGCCACATTTTCTTCCGTTACCTTTTTGGGATGTACATGGTTTTTGATTGCAAAGTTTTCTGCAGGCAGACCAAATGCGTCAAACCCCATGGGATACAGTACATTATATCCTTCCATTCTCCGTTTTCTGGTAACAATGTCCAGCGCGGTATAGCTTCTGGGATGCCCTACATGCAAACCATGAGCGGAAGGGTAGGGAAATTCAACCAATCCGTAAAATTTCGGTTTGGATGTGTCATTGGTTGCTTTAAAGATCCCTGCATCCTCCCATTTTTGTTGCCATTTTGCTTCAAAATCAGCTGGTTTATATTCTTTCGCCATTTTCATTTCCTCCTTCTTCCTGGGTTAAAATTTCTGTAATATCAACGCGAGTTGCGTCAGCCCACAGATGTTCCAAGCTGTAAAATCCGCGGGACTCTGTATTGAAGATATGCAGTACCACATCACCGTAGTCCTGCAAAATCCAGATGGCTGTTTGATACCCTTCTTGGTGGTGAGGGGCAATCTCGTTTTTTGCCGTTGCTTCTTCCGCCGCATCAGCCAATGCTTTGATTTGGGTGGTGGAATTTCCTGTTGCAATGACAAAATAATCTCCGATATCAGAAACGCCTTCCATGGAAAGCACTTGAATATCGCTTGCTTTTTTACTGTCCAGCGCTTTGACAATCAACGCCATTAAATCTTTCGAGTTCATTGGGTTTCTCCTTTCAGATATTCCATGGCAGATATTGTGTCAGGATGAATGGGTTTTTGGGATTCTTTTAAATGAGCAAGCCCCCGTTCCATGGACTGCAAAACCGCCTTGTCAAGATTTTCCTTTGCAAGGGAACGGATTTGAGCCAATCCCGGATAGTCCTCCCGTGATTGTTCAATGCAATCTGCCAGATAAATAATTTTCATTAAAAGAGTCATATCGGCACATCCGGTGGTGTGATACCGAATGGCGGATAAGATTTCGTTATCGTCAATTCCCAAGTGATAAAAGGCAACTGCCTCTGCCGTAACACTGTGCAAAAGAGCGGTACTCTCTTTTTGCATGGCATCGGGAGTGATGTGAAACTTTTTGCACAGGGCAAGGTGTTCTTCCAGGGGAATTTGCTTGGTGATGTCATGAAGAAGTGCCGCCAGAGCCGCCTTTTCTTCATCAGCGCTAAACCGCTTTGCCAAGCTAACCGCCTCATCCCGCACACAAAAAGTGTGCAGTGCCCGATGTTCTCTTAATCGTTCTTTTACAAGCTGTTCTGCTTCTTGAATTGTAACAGTGGGCGGGTAAAGGGAATGTTTTTTGATATACTCCTCCACACCTGAGGGAACAAGTCCTGTAATCGGTTTTCCTGCTCTGGTTCTTTCCCGTATTTCGGTAGAAGAAATATCCACCTGTTTTTGTCCGATCATATAACAATCGGGAAATACTGTTTCCGCTTCCTTGCGGTCAAATCCAGGGCGGGAAAGGACAGCAATTTTTGCAAGCTCCAAAATCCGCTTTGGTTGGTACCAGGTGAAAAAGGGTTGAATGTTATCCGCACCAATCACCCAAATGAGCTCCGTACCGTTCCCGTACTCTTTTCGGAAATGTTCCAGAGTGTGAACGGTATAGGAGGGTTCGGATTTGGAAATTTCATAATCGCTGATGGTTACATGACTTATGTGCTCAACTGCCATTCGGAGCATTTTTGCTCTGTGATGTCCGTCGCTTACCCGTCTTCCTTTTTTATGAGGCGGATTTCCGCAGGGGATGACAACAAGCTCGTCGGGGCAAAGCTCGGAAAGAATCTGTTCCATCACTGCAACATGACCCGGATGGACCGGATCGAACACTCCGCCGTACAAGGCTATCCGTTTCAACGCCGATTCAATCCTTTCTGTTTCCCGTTTTGTTTTTTCTCTTGAATCGGTTTTTTATAGGCAGGTTTTACTTTAGGTTTTGGTTCACCGGGGAGAACAATTTTTTTGTGCTCACGGGAACGCTTATAAAGCACTACCTTATTTCCAATGACCTGCACCGGATTGGCACCCACTCCTTCGCACAGTTCCTGACATACTTCCGCTGCTGTCATATCGGAGTTGGGGAGCACTTTGATTTTAATTAATTCTCTTGCTTCCAGTGCATCAAAAATCTGTTTACGGAAAGTGGCACCAATACCACCCTTTCCTACTTGAAATATAGGGTCAAGCCCGTTTGCCAATTCTCTTAAATAGGCTCTTTGTTTACTTGTGATCATGTTACCTCTCCAATTTTCTATACTTTCCTGTATCTTCTTATTATAATATAAATCATGGTCTAAAGTCAAGGGTTTTACACCTGTTTTCTGCAAATTTCAGAAAAAACAGCCTTCCGAAAAAGAAAAAACCGTATTTTTTTCTTTTTTTGAAAAAAAGTATTGCATTTTTAAAATGTTTGTGTTATAATAGGTGAAGAAATTATTAAAACAGTATGCTTAAATGGAGGTATGCTGTTTTTGGTGAGAAAGAGGTGAATTCCATTGAAACAGGGAATACATCCCGACTATGCGGCTACTACCATTACCTGTGCTTGCGGCGAGGTGATTGAAACCGGCTCTACAAAAGAAAACATTCGTGTTGAAATTTGTTCCAAGTGCCATCCCTTCTTTACCGGTAAGCAGAAGTTGGTTGATACCGGCGGCAGAGTTGA
>JAZNYR010000183.1:0-4973 GCA_045594525.1 Clostridia bacterium
ATGCAGTGATGGAACTAATCAAATACAGTGGAGTTTTTGTGCTGTACTTATTGTCAGCCAAGTTGTTAAAGGATCGGAAAGATTGGTTTATTGTGGCGGTATATGCTGCAGGTGTCTTAATGTCTTTGGTGGGCTTGGGTGCTGCTTCAGGACTTTATTACATTTCAGGTGCATATATCGAAGAAAAGAATTTGGTTGCTTCGTTATTCCAATATCATAATACTTCTGCGATTGTGTTGTCTGCTGTATTTGTGTTCGGATTAAGTTTGTATTCAAAAGTATCAAAACAATTGTGTAAACTTCTAATCACTGCTGGAAACATGATTGCATTACTGACAGTGGTATTTTCTGCATCAAGAGGAACCTGGTTGCTGTTTCCTTTTATTTTGATTTTTTATTATATTTTACTCCCGAAGGATGACCGTCGCTTGTCTATGCCGGTTCTGGGAACTATTTTATCTGCAATGATTATCATGAGAGGGTGCGGAAATGCGTTAGCGGAACGAAACACGACTGCTACCCTGATTTATATGATTGTGTCTGTTTTGTTGGCGGTTATGTTTTCCTATTTGCTGGAAAGAGTATCCGATAAGCTCGTGTTTACAAAAAAAGTCGGAATTACAACGGGCGTTTTGTTCCTTGTGCTGGCTTTGATTTTGATCATATTCGGTAAATATTTGCTTCCTCAATCTATGATTGAGAGAATTACCTCTTTTACATTGGAATCGAGAACTGTTACGGAACGATTGACATTCTATAAAGACGCATTCTCTATCTTTAAAGATTATCCCTTGTTGGGAGTCGGAGGAGGGGGCTGGCCTTACATTTATAGGGAATATCAATCCTACAATTATCTGGCAAACAGTCCTCACAGTTTCTTGCTTCAACTGATGGTTGAAACAGGGGTTTTGGGTATTATTGCATTTTTATTTCTTGTGATTACTTTATTTCGGCTGTTCATAAAGTTATTAAAGGCGACAGCAGAACTAAAACGGATTTATGCACCTTTGCTGGTTTCCGTCGGGGCAATTTTTGTGCATAGTATGTTTGATTTTGACTTGGCCTACTATACTGTTACAACTTTTGTTTGGATGATGCTCGGTCTGATTTCTGATCTTGAAGCCGAAAAAAAGGAACTAAAGAAACCTATGTTACGCTGGATTGCCATTTTTTGTTCTCTTGTAATTTCTGTTTGCGGTTTTGTTGGCAAGATTGCCTGGGACAGCTATTATAAAACTGCAGATTATTTTCAAACAGATAATAAAAAAGCGTATGAATGTGTATCAAGAGCAGTTGCTATTGATCCCGGGAATTCGATGTATGCTATCACAAAGGGGAATGTAGGATTCCATCTAGCTGCTACCCAACAGGACGAAGTGCAATTGCGCTTCTATATAAATGAGATAGAAGAAACCTTTGAACGAGCATACAAGTACAATCCTCGTGACTTTATGTTGGTAAAAGAACTTTCCACTTTTTATGTTAACATAGGAAAATTTGATGATGGCTGTAACATGGCTGAAAATTTAATTAAACTTACTCCTATGTATAAACCAAACTACATGCATCTGGCAGAAATTTATACAACAGTTGCACAAATATATCAAAAAAATGATGATATTGAAGGAATCAAAAAAGCAATGGGTCGTTTGGCGAAATTAGAGGATGAAACTGATGCTTATTTTGCAAAACGCGGCAGAGGGTTTGAATTGTATAGAGCAACAAAAGATGCTGTTTTACAAGCGAAGCGTATTATGAGTCAAATCGAGGCACTTGAGGAGAAAGAATAGGGTATGAAACGGTTTTTTAATGAATTATATGCATATCGCGAAATGCTGAAAAGTCTTGTGCGGAAAGATTTAAAAACCAGATACAAGGGCTCCTTTTTGGGATTTTTATGGACCTTCATCAACCCCTTGATGCAGCTTGCCATATATGCTTTGATTTTCCCTTTCTTAATGCGCGTGGAAGAAAAAAATTATGCCATGTTTTTATTTGTAGCCTTACTTCCATGGCTGTTCTTTTCTACTTCGCTTCAAACCAGTACAGATTGTATTGTAGAAAATTATAATCTCGTAAAAAAGATTTATTTCCCCCGTCAGGTGTTGCCGCTATCGGTAGCAACAGGGGGGTTAGTGAATTATATTTACGGTTTACTTGTTGTGCTGGTGGGATTAATTATTGCAAGAATTCCTTTAACCTGGAACATTTTGTTTTTGCCCTTGCTATTACTGATTTTATATGTGACGGTATCCGGTTTTTGTCTGATGTTTTCGGCAATGAATGTGTATATCCGTGATTTAGAGCATATCGTAAATATTGTAACAATGGCATGGTTTTATGCGACCCCCATTGTATATCCCCTTACCATGCTTCCGGATTGGTTACAAAACATATTGTTATTAAATCCCATGACACCTTTGGTACAAGGATTTCGAAATGTGATTTATTACGGAACTGCACCAAACTGGATGGAACTTGGAATTGCAGCCATAGAAGCTGCCATCATTTTTACTGCGGGTGTATTCATCTTTCATAAACTGGAACCCGGTTTTGCGGAGGAAATATAGATGATTGAAGTAATCGGAGTTTCAAAAAAATTCAAACGGTACCATGATAAGGCAACTACTTTGAAAGAACGACTTTTAATGCTTCGTTCCAAAAAAGCGGATGCCTTTTGGGCGTTGCAAAATATTGATTTGCATATTAAACAAGGGGAAACGGTTGGCTTGATTGGGCATAACGGTTCCGGAAAAAGCACTCTTTTAAAGTTAATTACGAAAATTATTTATCCCACCCAAGGGCAAATTAAAACAAAGGGCAGGGTATCAAGCCTGCTGGAATTGGGTGCCGGATTTCACCCTGATTTTACAGGTCGGGAAAATATTTATATTAATGCTTCCATTTTTGGTTTGAGCAAAAAGGAAATCGACAAAAAATTAGATAGCATCATTGCATTTTCTGAATTAGAGGGGTTTATTGACAGTCCTATCAGAACATATTCCTCGGGAATGTATATCCGTCTGGCTTTTGCAGTAGCAGTACATGTGGAACCGCAGATTTTATTAATGGATGAAATTCTGGCGGTAGGAGATGCAAATTTTCAGAAAAAATGTATTTCAAAGATTAAAGAATTTAAAAAGCAGGGAATCACGATTGTTTTTGTTTCTCATAATATGGATGATGTTTATGAGATTTGCGACCGTGTGGTTTGGTTGGATCACGGTCATATCAAGGCAATGGGAGATACGAAAGAAATCGGAGAACGGTACTTGGCTGAAATGTCAAAAAACAAGGGGGAAGAATAAATGAAAACCTTTGGTAATGTAAATGATGAAGTGATGCAGGAAATCATGAAAAAAGCCGCCGAGCGCGAGCCTTCTGATTATGAATTTTTATCTGACGGTGAAATCCGTCGTCGGGTAGGGGATGTGCAGCATAGTATCAACATTGACCGCCGTTGGGAGATTGTTTCTGACTTTCCCATTACCTCTCATCGGAAGAAGAGTGGAAAACTGATTGTGTTTTTCAAACAAAAGACAAAAAAATTGTTCCAATGGTATGTGGATGCTCTCTTTGACCAACAGGTTGAATTTAATCATACCATGTGGGCTGCATACTATCAGCAAAAAAAAGAAATAGAAGCATTACGCAGTGAACTGGAGCAATTAAAGCAGGAGAAACAATCATGAAAAGAGCGGACCAGATTCTGGCAGATGTTCAATTTGGCGATGCTGTTACAGACCATGCTTTTGCCTTGCAAAAACGGTTAAGATTGTTGGGGTTTGAAAGTGAAATCTATGCGGAAAATATTCATCCGTTGTTTGCTTCAAGAATCAAAAAGGCTTGCGATTATACCCCCGGCGATTTATTGATTCATCATTTTGCAATTGGGTCAGAACTGAATGAAAAAATCAAACAGTTTAACGGAGTAAAAAAGGTTTTTATTTATCATAATATTACTCCTCCTGAATTTTTTGAAGGTTACAATCTGCACAGTCAAACTCTTTGTCTTCAAGCCCGAGAGCAGTTAAAAACTCTTTCCGATACCTATGATATGAGCATTGCGGTTTCCGAGTATAACTGTTCGGAATTGCGGGAGCTTGGGTTTTCCAATCTTCGTGTGTTGCCTATTTTGTATGATTTCGGACATATTTCCAAGCAATTTGATCAGGACTTTCTTGATAAAATGAAAGACAAAAAGAACATTTTGTTTTTAGGAAGAATTGCTCCGAACAAACGGCAGGAAGATGTGATCAAAGCCTTTTATCTGTATCATAAAATTTGTCCTGAAAGCAGATTGTTTTTGGCAGGCTCATATCAGGGAATGGAAAAGTATTTGAACGAATTGGTTCACCTGACCCATCTTTTGGATTTGCAGGAGAATGTGGTATTCACAGGAAAAGTCAGTTATGAAGTGATGACCAGTCTTTATAAAGGTGCGGACCTCTTTTTATCCATGAGTGAGCATGAGGGATTTTGCGTTCCTTTGTTGGAATCTATGTATTTTGACCTTCCCATTTTGGCTTATTCCTCAAGTGCCATCCCTGAAACATTGGGTAACGGCGGTGTTTTATTCCACGAGAAAAATTATCCTCTGATTGCCGAAATGATGGTGAAATTAACAGAGGACGAAACCCTCCGAAAACAAGTCATTCAACAGCAAACATTGCGATTGCAAGAACTGTCTGAGGAAAAAATAGGGGAACAATTTGAAAAACTGATAAAGGAATTGGATGTATGAAACGACCAAGAATTGCTTTTGTAGTACAACGATACGGAACAGAAGTTAACGGCGGAGCAGAGCTTCATTGCCGTCAGCTTGCTGAGCAATTAACTACATGGTATGATGTTTCTGTGTTAACCACCTGTGCAAAAAATTACAATACTTGGGAAAATGAATATCCTTCCGGAACCCAAAGTTTAAACGGCGTTACAGTTCATCGGTTTCCTTGTGTCTGCACCAGAGACGG
>JAZNYR010000184.1:0-3222 GCA_045594525.1 Clostridia bacterium
GTGCGGTTTCCCCTTTTAATGTACTGTTGCAAACAACCAAGCGTCCATCCTCCTGAGATACAGCATTTTTTCCTCCGGATTGAACAGTTACTCCATCCAACACTAACTCGCCCTCATTTCGGATAGTGGTATCAGAAGCACCTTTTATCATTCCGTCGTTTTCGTTACTGTTGGTAATCATTATCTTACAATATTTTTTAAAATAAAAACCACTTTCTCCGGTAAATTCTATGGTGAATCCATTCAAATCTAGGGTAATTGGCTGATTGATAATGTCTTCAATTTTAATCGGTTGACTTGCTTGATAATTATCAAGTAAAACGACTTTACTCCCCTCATCTAAAGCTGCATATCCGAGGGCCGTTCTGAAATAACTGTATTCCTTTACCGTTTTCCCATCGGAAGAATAATATCTGGAAACGGCTTTTGGCAGGACACTTTTTACTTGCTCTCCCACCGTAACGATACCATCCAGCATCGTCATTTCATCTGTAATTTGCACCTCTTGCCCATCTAAATACAGCGAAGTATTTTCAGAAAGAGTCAGGTCTCTGATATTTCCGGCAATTCCGCCATCCAAAACACCATCTAATATCGCAACAGAACCGCCTGCATAAATATCATAGAATTCAAGTGCCGGTCCCGACTGTGAACAAACAATTGTTCCCCCATTCATTTGAAAATCATTTTTTTCACCGGTGACCAGACCACATGCCGAACCAACAATTCTTCCTTGATTCAAAACTGTTTTTCCTTGATATGACGCCAATGCCATCTCAATCCCGTATTGTCCGCTGATTGTACCACCGTCAATAAGAACAGTTCCTCCTTTGCAACAAATTCCTGGTGCATCAGAAACAATTTCGCCACTTTTTACAGTTAGATCACCATAAACCTCAATGGCATTTTGTCCTCCCGATTTACTGATGATTTTTCCGTTTCCCTTGGAATCAGAAAGAATCAATGCTTTTTGAGACGGCACCATAATTGCATAAAGAGTTCCGGTTTGCCCAAAAGAAAGGGTGTGTCCCGCAAGATCAAGTTTCAAATCATCTCCATATATCCTTAATTCGCTTGTCCGAGATATATCAGCTGCAAGCTGTAATGTCCAGCCTTTGTAATTTTCGCTTTGTGCGTCTCTGAATGCTTGAATAAAATAAGGATATTCTATAATTTCATCATTATCCTCCGACACCAATTTTGCGTGTACTGTCGTAGTCGGTTCCATGGTCTTATTTCCGATTGTAACAGTTCCTTTCAACGAAGTTTTTTCTTCTGACATATCCACTTCTTCGCCATTCAGATAAAAACCATATCCGTCAGGAAGAATGAAATCTAAAATCGACAACATCTTACTGCCGGTAATTCCGCCCTCTATGGTCCCGCCATTCATTTTCAATGCTTCAAATTCCGGTGTTTCGCTGAATATTCTTAATCCGGTTTGAAAACCAGTCGCTTTAATAATCCCACCATTCATTTCGAAATAGGAACCATTTTCCATCAGAATTGCACAACCGTAAACATACGAAACAGAGAATGTTCCGCTTTGAATAATCAATTTCTTATGGTTTTTTACAGCAAAATTTACACCTTGGACTGTACAATCGCTGACAATCAATTCTCCGTGATTGACGATTCCATCTTGTCCTCCCCGAACTGAAATTCCCTCTAATTTAAGAGAACCGTAATTGGCAATTATTTTCTGGGTCGTGTCTGATACACCATAGGAGCCACTTCCCACACTATCTGTAATCTTTAAGTTTACTGACGGATCTGTTATGTTTATGGATCGAGAAAAAGAACATCCCGCCAAATCCAACACAATATCTCCTTTTTCAAACTGATAGCAAGAGGCATCGCCTCTGGATCCTTGTGCAAGAATAGTAATTGTTGCTGTTTCCTTTGTTTGAGCAACAGCCACAGCTCCTGACATTTGACCGTAATACAATAATTCCCCGTTGCTTTCCACTTTTGAATAAGCTGTCACAGTTCCATTGTTTTCAAAGGTACCATTATTGTAAAAATAGCCGTCTATAGCAAAAGTCTTTCCTTCTTCAACAGTATAGGTAGCCAAAGAGCCAAGTGTCATCTCCCCCTTGTTTCCAACATAAATATTCCCTGTGACAGTCCCGCCGTTAAGAAAGAATTTTGCATACTCTGTGGCATCCTGATTTTGCAATGGTTCAACTTGAATCACTTTATTATTTCCAATTACCTGACCGTCGTTCATCGTAGCAGTTCCCCATTGGTCAATTCGTATTCCCACTCTGTTATTTGCTATAATGGTTCCGTCATATAAAACAAAGGATCCACAAGTATTTACAACATAGGTAGAATCAAATTGATTATTCCATTCCCCGCCATAGAAATTCACTTGAGATTCCTTATTGATTTCCACCAAATCGTAACCGCCTGATTGACATCCGTATAAATTTCCGCTGTACCAATTCAGTGTATAAGCACTTCCAGTTTCATAGGTTATTGACGAATAAATTCCGCCTTGATTGGTGCAATCACAAACAGTCAAAACAGCATTATTCTCCAAATGTATTCTATTATCAATCGTTAGTTCCTGCCCGTTCAAGCATAATGTTACATTTGAATCCGCAGGAATAATCAATCTCTGAATACAATCGATGGAATCTGTTAGATAATAACATCCACTTTCCAATGTGTAATAGGAATTGACAACATTCTCAATCGCTATCCCATCAATATGTAATTTTCGGTTTGTTTGGCTTAAACCTTGAAAGGAAGAAACGGCATCATGTTTTCCCCCATCGGGATGTTCTTGGCAAACAACCCCGCAAACTGAATGAGAATGTTCGGTTATTTCAGCTGCATAAACTGAATAGGAAAAAGACAGCAAAACAATGATTCCAAAAAAAATAATAAGTTTTCTTTTCATAAAGCATCGCTCCTTTGTTGTTGCATTATTTTTTTAACATATTTTTCCTTTCAATTTTATTATATCATGGCAAATTTTTACTGTCAAGGGAACAATTTTACTCTTTTATGGTAAAAAAATTGTTTTAGTAGCTACTTTAATCAATTTTAGCCAGAAAATTGGTTGTTCCCGGGCGGGGACCGCCTTGTGCAAGTTCGTGTCTTTATTCTGTTTTATATCGTACAAAAAAAGAACTGTCGGTTTGACAGTTCTTTTTCAAATGTTCCGGCAGCTACTTACTTTCCCGGGCGGTCTCCCACCAAGTATCATCAGCG
>JAZNYR010000185.1:0-4283 GCA_045594525.1 Clostridia bacterium
TTTTCATACCAAACCTTTGTAAGACACAACCCCTGAGGTTCTGCAGTAATTCCCGCCAGACGCCGATCCTTTTTTTCAATCAATGCAGGGATACCGTCAGCAGATAGCTTTCCGTTTCCCACATAAATCAAAGTTCCCATCATAATCCGCACCATATTATAAAGATAGCCGTTTGCACAGATGCGAAACTGAATGAGATTTCCTTCTCTGCTTAATTCCGATTTGTAAATACTTCTGACTCTCGTTCCCTTGGTGTCTGATCCCGATGCTTCAAACACGGTGCAGTCGTAGGTTCCCGTCAAATCCTCGCACGCCCGCTTCATCGCCTCAAAATCGAGGGCATAAGGATAATGCCAGGCATGATTTCTTAAAAAGGGGTCTTTGTGAGGTTGATTGCAAAGAGTATAACAATATTCCTTGGCTACCGTATCAAACCGTGCATGAAATTCCTCACTCACCCGCTCACAGGACAGCACACAAATATCATCAGGAAGCAAGGCATTTAAGGCATAGGGCATTTTGTCATCAGGAACAGAGGTGGTAATATGGGTGTTGCACACATATTCCTTTGCGTGAACCCCTGCATCTGTTCTGCTGCAGCCTGTCACGGTGACAGGTGACTTTACAATGCGGGACAAAGCTTCTTCCACTCTTTGCTGTACCGTCATGGCATTTTCCTGCCGTTGCCAGCCATGGTATCCGCTTCCGTCATAGCATAAGGTTAACTTTACATTTTCCACAGTATCCTCCTAAAAAATACGAGTCAGCACGATCATTGCGCAAAAAGCCAACACCACACCCGTTGCAAGAGCGTCCTGTAATCCCGCCTTTAACACTCTCATACGGGTCCGATTCTGCCCTCCGTGGTAACAACGGCACTCCATTGCCATGGCAAGCTCGTCTGCCCGACGAAAGGCACTGATAAACAGGGGCACCAATAAGGGCACGAAATTTTTGGCTCGCTGAAACAGATTTCCGCTTTCAAAATCTGCCCCCCGTGCAGTTTGTGCCTTCATAATTTTATCCGTTTCCTCAATCAAAGTGGGAATAAACCGCAACGCAATGGTCATCATCATAGCAAGCTCATGGGCGGGAAGTCCGATTTTTGCAAAAGGCTTTAACAAGCTTTCAATCCCGTCCGTCAGCATAATGGGTGATGTGGTAAAGGTGAGAAGTGTGGTTCCGACAATCAGGAAGAACACCCGACCAATCATCAAAAGCGTGAGCCGCAACCCTTCCTTGGTTGCCGTTACGGGACCAATGGAAAAGAGGGGTTCCCCGTCCGTTAAAAACAAATTAAACAGGGCAGTAAAGGCAATGATAAACAGCACGGATTTTAAGCCGCGCAAGGTGTGTTTCACCGGAATCCCCGATAAAAAAATGGACCCGAACACAAACAGGGCAACCACTCCATAAGCCGCCAGATTGTTTGCCAAAAACACTGCCACAATATAAACAAGAGTAAACATGATTTTAAACCGGGGGTCTAAATTATGAATCACCGAATTTCCCGGAAAAAACTGTCCAATCGTAATATCCTTCATCATTGTTTTTTCTCCATACACGATAAAATGGTCTTTGCCGCTTCTTCTACGGTAATGGCATAGGGGTTAACCCCAATCCCCCGCTCCTTCAGGTGTTGCACAAGCTTACTGACCTGAGGGACGGAAAGACCCATTTGTTCAATTTCTTTTCGATGCTGAAAAATTTCACGGGGTGTGTCAAGATACGCTACCGTTCCCTCGTTCATCACCAAAATCCGTTTGGCGTATTTTGCCACATCCTCCATGCTGTGAGACACCATCACCACCGTAATCCCGCTCCCTTGATGCAGTCGGCTGATTTGCTCCAGCACACGGGTTCTTGCTTTCGGGTCAAGCCCTGCCACAGGTTCGTCCAGCACCAAAATCTCAGGCTTCATTGCCAGCACTCCCGCAATTGCCGCACGCCGCTTTTGCCCCCCTGACAAATCAAAGGGGGATTTTTCTAACAGACTTTGGGGCAGCTCCACAAGCTCTGCCGCCTCCATTACATTTCGTTTGACTTCCTCGGGAGATAACCCAAGATTTTGAGGACCAAAGGCAATATCACGGTACACTGTTTCTTCAAATAACTGATATTCCGCGTACTGAAACACAATCCCCACACTTCGTCTTGCATTCTTTCGGGATTCTTTTGATTCGCTGATATCCTGTCCGTTGATATATACTTTTCCACGGGTGGGAGAAAGCAAACCGTTAAACATTTGAATTAAAGTAGATTTTCCTGAACCGGTGTGACCGATGATTCCTAAAAATTCACCCGATTCCACCGAAAAAGATACCTCCTCCAGCGACTTTTTTTCAAAAGGGCTGTCAGGCATATAGATATGACTCACTTGTTCTAATCTGATACATTCCTTCAATGTGATTCCTCCAACAGGGGCAGTAATTCCTCTAATAATTCTTCTTCCGTCAGAACATCTCCTCGGATGTTCACGCCCTGCCCTATCAGTTCATGTGCAAGCTCTGTTGCTTGGGGAACAGCTAACCCCAGTTCCTTGATTTCCTCCACCTTTGAGAAAATCTCACGGGGGGTTCCTGTTCTTACAATTTCGCCGTTGTGTACAACAACCACACGGTCTGCACCCACCGCTTCTTCCATGTGATGGGTAATAAGCACCGCTGTCATTCCCCGTTCACGATTTAATTTCGAGACGGTTTTCATCACCTCTTGCCGACCTATGGGATCAAGCATTGCAGTAGGCTCGTCCAGCACGATGCATTGGGGTTCCATTGCAAGCACCCCCGCAATGGCAACTCTTTGTTTTTGTCCTCCCGACAGCATGTGAGGTGCATGACGGCGATATTTGCTCATTCCTACCGCCTTGAGGCTCTCCTCCACCCGTTTTTTGATTTCTTCGGTAGGTACTCCCAAATTTTCAGGAGCAAATGCCACATCCTCCTCTACAACAGTTGCCACAATCTGATTATCAGGGTTTTGAAACACCATTCCCACATGGGCGCGGATGTCAAACAAATGCGTTTCATCCTTCGTGTCCATCCCCATCACCGTTACCCTTCCTTCGTCAGGGATCAGCACAGCGTTTAACAGCTTTGCAAGGGTGGATTTTCCTGACCCGTTCCGCCCGAGAATGACCAAAAATTCTCCTTTGTTCACGGTCAGATTCATATTTTTTAACACTTGGGTTGTCTTGTCCTCCCGTTCGTAGGAAAAGGACACATTTTTTACTTCTATCATACCATTCTCCATTTAACACTGCCAGCGGGCGGTACATCCGCAGGGCAGAATCAGCTCTGAATTTGCAAAGGGCAAGCCAATTTCGTCGGTGGTCACCTTGCCTCCGAATTTTTTTACCAAGGTCATGGTCATCAAATTCTTTACCGCTGTGGGAGCAAGCCCCGTGGTATAAGAATTAATCAGGAAAAAGAGGGGGTGCTCGCTTAATACCTTCGAGCACAAATCCACCAGACCATAAAGCTCGTCCTCAATTTTCCAGACCTCTCCTCCCGGTCCTCTGCCGTAGGAGGGAGGGTCCATGACGATTGCATCATACTGCTTTCCCCGCTTGATTTCACGGGTCACAAACTTCACCGCATCATCTACAATATATCGAATTTTGGGACCTTCCATATTGTTTTCCTGAATGTTTCGCTTGGCATGGGCAACAATCCCCTTTGCCGCATCTACATGGCACACACTGGCACCGGATGCAATACAGGCTACCGTTGCACCTCCCGTATAGCCAAACAAATTCAACACACGAATCTCCCGTCTTGCACTTTCAATCTGCTCCCGCATAAAATCCCAGTTTACTGCCTGCTCGGGGAACAGTCCCATGTGCTTAAATCCCATGGGCTTTATCATAAAACGAAGGTCACGGTAGGAAATCACCTGCTCTCCTTCTGCCCGTCCGTTGGGGAATTTCCAGTTACCGCCCCCTGTGGAACTGCGGTAGTAAATCCCGTCAGACTGCTTCCATTTTTCGGGAGTTGCCTGCTCTTTCCAGATAATCTGGGGGTCGGGTCTTTGATACACAAAATCACCCCACCGTTCCAGCTTCATCCCGTCACAGCCGTCAATTAAGCAGTAATCCTGCCACTTACTTGCTGTCCACATCTTTTTCCCCTCCGTTTCTTATCATGATTATTTTTTAGCGAACGATTTAGATGCCAAGATTATTAGCGATATACTCGCTCACACTCGTGCGATATAATCTCACAAAAGTTCGATTGCGATATTTTGCAAACAAAGCGATATAATATAAATTCCTTTTTCTCGTC
>JAZNYR010000186.1:0-8520 GCA_045594525.1 Clostridia bacterium
TGCCCTGTTCCCCAGAATTGATGTGGAAAAAGAACTGGAAAAGCTGGAAAAACTGAACCCCACCAAGGCGGTAGAGGAAGAACCTCAAGAAGAAAAACTGCCTGAAATTTCCTTTGATGATTTTACCAAGCTTGATTTGCGGACGGCAAAAGTATTGGATTGCAAAAAGGTGGAAGGGGCAGATAAATTATTGCTGTTCGATTTGGATTTGGGCAGTGAAAAACGGCAGATTGTGTCGGGTATTGCAAAGTGGTATCAGCCCGAACAATTGATTGGCAAAAATGTGGTGATTATTGCCAACCTTGCACCTCGGAAAATTCGGGGAATCATGTCTCAGGGGATGATTCTGTCTGCAGAGGACGGGGATGAGTTGTCCGTTCTCACTACCTTGGATGATGTGTCCGGCGGTTCTAAGGTTTGTTAAGGAGTGTATCATGTTTTTTGATTCTCATGCCCATTATGATGACGGTCGGTTCGATGAAGACCGGGAGGAAGTCATTCGGGGCTTATTACAACAAAATGTAAGTACAGTAATCAATGTGGGGGCTGACATGGTCAGCTCCCATAACAGTATCAGGCTGGCAGAGCAGTATCCTTTTTTCTATGCGTCCGTTGGGGTTCATCCTCACGATGCAGAGAATATGAAGGAAGAGGATTTGGAACAGCTAAAGAATTGGTTTTTCCACGAAAAGGTGGTTGCCTTGGGGGAAATCGGTTTGGATTATTACTATGATAATTCTCCCAGAGATGTGCAAAGATACTGGTTTGACCGTCAGATGCAGTTGGCGGAGGAATGCGGGATGCCGGTTGTCATTCATGATCGTGATGCTCACGGCGATACCATGGAAATTTTAAAACGGTATCCCAAAGTGAAAGGGGTACTGCATTGCTATTCGGGCAGTGTTGAGATGGCAAGAGAACTGATGAAAATGGGTTGGTATCTTGCCTTTGGGGGTTCTTGTACCTTTAAAAATGCCAAGGCGTTGCCAGTGGTGATTGCAGAAATCCCCGAAGACAAATTTTTAATTGAAACAGATTGTCCCTACCTTGCCCCTGTTCCTCATCGGGGAGAACGAAATCATTCCGGTCTTTTGGTTCATGTTGCGGAAAAAATCGGTGCCATCCGCGGATGGACGGTGGAGGAAGTGGCAAGGAAAAGCCGTGAAAACGCGGAGCAACTGTTTCGGATCTGATATGCACCTTTTTTCTCCTTTTTCATACAATGATAGTGAACCGCTACATTGTAAAGGAGGATATTATGTCAGAATTTGAACATTGCAAAAAAGAACAGCAATCCTGTCAGATGCCGGAAGGGATGATGCCCTTTGTGGTTTACGGATACCCTATGATGGGGCAGATGCCTTATCAAAGAGGGATGATGGAAGAACGGTGCGGAATGTATGGTACAATGCCCCAGTATTTTCCGCAGATGAATGTGATGAATCCCGTATTTTTTAAACCCTATCAAAGACCCGGCTGTGGCTGCGGTGTATCTGATTTAGAAGATTAAAAAGAGGGTGCCGACATCTTTTTTTGTTGGCACCCAATTTTTTGGGAGGTTGGGAGTATGATTACAAAGGAAGAACTGAAAACTCTTGCAAAACTGTCAAAATTAAGCTTTACAGAGAGGGAAAAGGAACAATTGGGAAAGGAATTGGAAGCCATCCTTCTGTTTGTTGACCAAATGACAGGGGCAGAGAGAAAAACAGAGCTTTGCTTTGAAAACAGTTGTGAGCTACGGGAGGATAAGGTGGTTCCGTCCTTTTCCCGAGAGGACCTGTTACAGAATGCTCCCACAAAAGAAAAGGGGTTTTTGAAACTTCCAAGGAGGGGAGAGGAATGATTCGCGCATTACATGAAAAATTAGTCAAAAGGGAGCTGTCGGCGGTGGAGCTGACGGACAAGTACCTATCTGCAATGAAAACCCACGATTCTACCCTTCATTCCTATATTACGGTAACGGAACAAGAGGCAAGAGAGTCTGCCCGTCTGGTGGATGAAAGAATTGCCAGGGGAGAGGAAATCGGTCTTTTAGAGGGGATTCCTATGTCCGTCAAAGACAATATTTCCACCAAAGGAATCCTCACCACCTGCGGTTCTAAAATGCTTTGTGAATACAAACCTGTGTACGATGCTTATGTAGTGGAACAGCTGAAAAATGCAGGAGCGGTGCT
This sequence comes from Clostridia bacterium, assembly GCA_045594525.1. GTDB lineage: Bacteria > Bacillota > Clostridia > HGM11514 > HGM11514 > SIG438. The sequence goes on from JAZNYR010000186.1 coordinate 2,175, forward strand.
GTTGGGCAAAACCAACATGGATGAGTTCGGCATGGGCTCCACGGGAGAATCCTCTTATTATGGTGCCACAAAAAATCCATATCATCAAAACTGTGTCCCCGGTGGAAGTTCGGGGGGTGCGGCGGCGTCTGTTGCGGCGGATTTGGCGGTGTTTGGATTAGGGTCTGATACGGGCGGGTCCGTTCGTCAACCTGCTTGCTTTTGCGGCGTGGTGGGACTGAAACCCACCTACGGTGCTGTGTCCCGATACGGATTGATTGCCTATGCATCCAGCCTTGACCAGGTTGGCGTTCTGGCAAAGGACACTGAGGATACCGCCATTGTATTTGATGCCATTTCCGGAGTTGACTGCCGTGATGCTACCTGCAATCAACAGAAAAGAAACTCTGCTGTCGAATACTTAAATCAGTCTCTAAAGGGACGAAAAATCGGTGTGCTGAAAGAACTGTTTCAAGGTGTCTCTTTTGAATTGGAAAAAAGCTTACAACAAGCAATTTCAGAATTTCGTCATTTGGGAGCAGAGGTTTTGGAAGTTTCGATTCCTGAAATTTCTCAAGCCTTGCAGGTCTATTATATTTTGGCCTGCAGTGAAGCCGCTTCCAATCTGGCACGGTTTGACGGGGTACGGTACGGAAGTCGTACAAAAAACTATGAGAGTTTGGAAGAAATGATTGTAAAAAGCCGAAATGAAGGCTTTGGGTTAGAGGTGAAAAAGCGGATTATGATGGGGAATTACTTCCTTCGTTCCGCCAACTACCATGATTATTACAAAAGGGCACAGCAGGCAAGAGCCTCTCTTTGTGATGCTGTCAATCGGTGCTTTGAATCGGTGGACTTGATTTTAAGCCCCACCGCTCACACGGTTGCCTTTCCTTTCGGAACCTTAAAGGAATCCGTTTCCCGTTATCAGACCGACCTTTGCACGGTCCTTGCAAACCTATGCGGAATCCCGGCTGTCAGCATTCCCTGCGGGGTTGACAAAAGCGGGTTGCCCTCAGGATTACAGTTAATGGCAAATCGGTTTTGTGAACCTGTTTTGTTAAACGCGGCTTTTCAATATGAACAGGCGGCAAACTTCTGCCTTACGCCCGAGATTGGGGGTGGCACAGTTGGAGTATGAGATGATGATTGGGTTGGAAACTCATGTAGAGCTATCTACCAACACCAAGATTTTTTGCGGATGCCCCATTGCATTTGGGGGAGAACCCAATAGTCGATGTTGTCCTGTGTGTACCGGTCAGCCGGGTGCTTTGCCGATGTTAAATCAAGCGGTGGTGGAGTATGCTGTGAAGGCGGGACTTGCCTTGCATTGCCACATTCATTCTCGCTCTCAAATGGCAAGAAAACACTATGTTTATCCCGATTTGCCCAAAGGGTACCAGATTTCTCAACAGGAAAAACCCTTGTGTTATGACGGGTTTATGAATTTGTCTGACGGAACGAAAATCCGTATCAATCGGATTCATATTGAAGAAGATGCGGGAAAATTGATTCATAAAGATAACGCCATTTTCATTGATTATAATCGGGGCGGTGTCCCTTTAATCGAAATTGTAACCGAGCCTGATTTCCGCTCTGCAAAGCAGGTGCGGGAATACTTGGAAGAACTACGGCTGATGATGAAATATCTCCATGTATCCGATTGCAAAATGCAAGAGGGTTCCTTGCGGTGCGATGTAAACCTTTCTGTCCGCCCACGGGGCAGTGAGGCGTTTGGCACACGGACAGAGATTAAAAATGTAAACTCCCTGTCCTTTATCGAAAAAGCCATTGATTCGGAATACAAACGGCAGATTGGCTTGCTCAAACAGGGAGAAACCATTGTTCAGCAAACCCTGCGGTATAATGAAGCAACCAATTGCGTAGAGCCTATGCGTTTCAAAGAGGATTCGGATGATTACCGTTATTTTCCCGAACCTGACATTCCTGAAATTTTCGTTTCTCAACAAGAGGTTGAGGCAATGAAGAGGACGCTTCCTGAACTTCCTTCGGAGAAAAGAAACCGTTATTGCAGGGAATGGGGACTTTCGCGACAGGACAGTGAACAGCTGACAAAATATCAAAAAATTGCAGAGTATTTTGAGGAAATGGTGCACAAAACAGCAGAACCAAAGCTTTGTGCCAATGTGATGCTGACCCATCTTTTCCGTTTTCTGAACAAGGAGGAGGAAAAGGAAGGGGCAGAATTTCCCCTTGATTCTCACGAATTTGCGGTTGTGGTTCATCTGATTGCAGAGGGAACCGTTCCCAATCAGTTTCTCAAGCAAATTGTGGATACCATGATGACACAGAAAAAGAGTTTTTATGATTTGTTTGACCCGTCGGAATTTGTTGTTGACGATCGTGAAACAGAGCAGGCAGTCCTGTCTGTCCTTGCTCAAAACGAAAAGGCGGTTGCAGATTTTAAGCAGGGCAAGGAAAAGGCCATGGGCGCTTTAATCGGTCAGGTGATGCGGTTTACCAAAGGAAAAGCGGACGCGAAAAAAGTAGAGGAAATGATAAGACATAAATTGAAATGAGCACAGGTTTGTGCTCATTTCAGCGTGTCGATAAACCTATCGACACGCTGGCAGACTGGGAAAACGGAACGGCTATTTTGTCAAAATGAATCGCAGACAGTACGGGGGTACGGCAAGTGTTCATTTTGGCAAAAAGCAAGTAACCGCGCGGAAAATTCGATGTTTTCCAAGCGGTTTTTCATGTTTTCTAACAGATAAAGCTGATTATTATTGTTTCCTTATTGTCTTTCTTTGCTTGCGTTAGACCGACTTTTTCGACGGTCTGAGATGAGCACAGGTTTGTGCTCATTTTTTTCTTGACAAAATTGGGAAATTGGGGTATAATATGAGAGTAATTCTCAAATTCGGAGGGGAGATCATGGCATATCAAACCAAGCAAAAGAACATTTTGCTTCAATTTTTAAAAGAACATCAAAAAGAACAGTTATCCATAGAAGAAATTGCAACCATGATGCCGTCTGGGTTGGGGAAAAGCACCTTGTACCGTTTGATGAGTCAGTTAACCGATCAGGGAGAGGTGCTTCGATTCCGTGGCGGCGACCAAAAGGCTGTTCGCTATCAACTGGTGAGCCGTGAGGACGGATGCCATGGGCATTTTCACGCCCAATGCACCGCTTGCGGAAGATTGTTTCATCTTCATTGTGATTTTATGAAGGATTTGGGCAGTCACATGGGGCATCACCACCAGTTTCAGATTGACCCCACACAAACCATTTTATACGGCACCTGTGAACGCTGTGGGAAGGAGGGGTAACATGAGAAAAGTCTTGTGGTTACTGTTGGTTTTTATTTGTTTCGGTGTTACTGCTTGTGAGAAGCCTCAAGAACAGTCGGGCGTTACTGTGATGACCTCCAATTTCCCTTTGTATGATTTTGTCCGTGCAATCGGGGGAGAGCAGGTGTCGGTCACCATGCTGTTAAAACCCGGATCGGAGAGCCATTCCTTTGAACCCACTCCCAAAGATATGATTGCCATTGAACAAGCAGATTTGTTTTTGTACATGGGCGGTGAATCGGAGGCTTGGGTGGAAAGTCTTGCGAAAGACGGAGCGGTGGCAATGCTTGACGGGGAAGAACAAGAACATGACGGCCATGACCACGGCATAGATGAGCATCTTTGGACTTCTCCCAAAAACGCTATGAAAATGGCGGAAATCATTTGTGAGGAATTATGCCGTATCGACCCTGAACATAAAAAAGCGTATCAGGAAAATCTGCAGAAATACCTTGGAGAATTGACCGCGTTGGACCAGCGGTTTTCAGAGATTGTACATAACGGAACAGGAAAGACAATGGTGTTTGGGGACCGTTTTCCCTTTTTGTATTTTGCGGAGGAGTACCATCTTTCTTATCTTGCTCCATTCAAAGGCTGTGCCTCTCAATCAGAGCCAAGTGCGGCGGTGCTGGCAGAGCTTATCAATAGGGTGAAAGCCGAGAAAATTCCTGTTGTATTTTATCTGGAACTATCCAATCAATCCATTGCCAAAGCCATTTCCGAGGCAACGGGTGCGGAGATGAGGTTGTTTCATTCCTGTCATAATGTGAGTCTGCAGGAGTGGGAGAAGGGAGAAACCTATCTTTCTCTCATGAATCAAAATGCAGATCGGTTAGAGGAGGCGTTGCGCTGATGATCATCACTTGCGACCATGTAAGTTTGGCTTATGAAAAAAGGATGGTGATATCCGACCTTTCTTTTGTGGTGTCAGAAGGGGATTATCTGGCAATCATCGGAGAAAACGGAACAGGAAAAAGCACCTTGTTAAAAGGGATGTTAGGATTGCTAAAGCCTGTATCGGGAGAAATCTCGTTGGGAATCCGAAATAATCAAATCGGCTATCTTCCCCAGCAAACCCTTTCTCAACAGCATTTTCCCGCATCGGTGGAGGAAATTGTACTGTCGGGAAGACTTAACAGACGGGGATGGTCTCCTTTTTATACAAAAAAAGACAAGCAGGCGGCAGAAAGGGCAATGGAACGGCTGGAAATTTCAGATTTGAAAAAGAGGTGTTACGGTGAATTGTCGGGAGGTCAACAGCAACGGGTACTGTTGGCGCGGGCTTTGTGTTCTGCCTCTGAATTATTGTTGCTGGATGAGCCCACCGCAGGACTTGATGCGGCGGTCACAGAAGAATTTTACCGACTGATTGGGGAGCTCAATCAGGAGGGAATGACGGTGATGATGGTGACTCACGATATTCCGTCTGCTCTGCGGTATTCCACTCATATTTTGTGTCTGGAGCATGATACTGTGTTCTTTGGCAAAACGGAAGAATACAAGGGAGGTGAGATGCAGTGACAATGCTAACGGAAATGCTTTCCTATCCCTTTTTACAACGGGCTTTGATTGCAGGCTTGCTCATCTCGTTGTGTGCGGCACTGTTGGGAGTGAGTCTTGTGTTAAAGCGGTACTCTATGATTGGGGACGGACTTTCCCATGTGGGCTTTGGCGCCTTGGCGGTGGCAACGGCGGCAGGACTTTCTCCCCTTTGGGTGACCATTCCTGTGGTGATTGTGGCGGCAGTATTGTTACTGCGGTTGAATGAATCCAACGCCATTGGGGGAGATGCGGCAACGGCGGTTGTGTCAACAGGTTCTCTGGCGCTGGGGGTTATGACCGTGTCTATGACCTCGGGAATGAATACGGATGTGACCAACTATCTTTTCGGAAGTATTCTTGCCATGAGCCGTGAGGATGTGCAATTAAGCATGGCGTTAGGGTCGGTTTGCCTGATCTTGTTTCTGCTTTTTTATCATCGGATTTTTGCGGTTACCTTTGACGAAACCTTCGCCCGTGCAACAGGAGTGAGGGCAGGGGCGTATCATCTGTTAATTGCGGTGCTGACAGCGGTTACGGTAGTACTTGGTATGCGGATGATGGGGGCGCTGCTGATCTCTGCCTGCATGATTTTTCCCGCTTTGACTGCCATGAGGGTTTGTAAAACTTTTCGCGGGGTGACCATAATGGCAGTTTGCCTGTCCCTGGTTTCGTTTTTGATTGGATTGACCCTTTCTTATGTTTTTGCAGTTCCTACGGGGGCAGGAATTGTATTGGTCAGTGTCCTGTTTTTTATTTTGTTTTCTGTCATTGGTGCGATAAAGAAGTTTTAACAGAATCGTTGACAGCATTGTACAATTTATGGTATGATGAAAGAAAAAGGCGGAGATTGCCGTGGGTACAGATTAACAAGGGGATTTTTGTTGGCTATGAAATGGCCAAAGGAGGAACAAAAATGAAAAAAGTATTTGTGATTTGTATAATTCTCTTTGTAATAGGCGTGTATTCTGTATTTGTGTTTCACAAAATCGAGTCAACGAATACACCATATATGTCAAAGTTGGAACAAGCGGAAGAATTCTTTGCAAAAAATGAAAGTACGCTTTTGAATATAGCAAATGCTTTTCAGGGATATGACTATAAAGAGGTTTATATTGATTCGACAAAAGGGAAAGAGCAGTTGTTGTTAAAATTAGAAGAAATGGAAAAGACCGAGCAAGAGGAATTAGCAGATCAGATATGGAACTTGCATCAAAATTCATGGATCAATCTATGTAGAAAGTCAGAAGACGGACTTTTTATCGGACAAATTTATCCTATTTATGGTTCGGATTGCGTTTGTATCGGTGTTACATATGATTATGAAACCAATTCATGGGCAATGCGTTATGCTCATGGATATGAGCGTTGTAATCATAAGCATAAAATCATTTATCGGCTTTATGATTTCATATTTAACGATAAAGTTTATCTGTTCGAGGGTGTTTTTTGGCGTTTGTAATAAACGAAGGATCCTTTACCATATTCAAGATAAGAGAATGAATTTGTTTTG
>JAZNYR010000187.1:0-6081 GCA_045594525.1 Clostridia bacterium
AGTTTCCCTCCATTGATGAAGTAGTAGTCACCTTCATACTGTACAAGCTTGTAACCCGTTTGCATGATTCCATCTACATAGAAATATTCTCCAACAGGACCATTTTTAACGAAAATCTTACCCGTTTCATCAAAATCATAATAACCTGCTTTCAATGAAGTTCCTTCAACAAATTTCTCAGTAAGATAACCTCGTTTATTTACAGTCAGTTTTCCTCCATTGATGAAATAGTAGTCACCTTCGTACTGTACAAGCTTATAACCCGTTTGTCTGATTCCATTTACATAAAAGTATTCATCACGCGGACCGGATAAAAGAGTTGCCACGCCATCCGTACCACAGTCATAATACATTGATGAGCCGATAACTGCAGCACCGCTGCCACTACCATTATAAAATTTCGCAATCCCTGTCTGCATATAACCTAACTTATTAAATAAGTATGTTTTTCCATCAATTTCATAAGGTCTTGAAGATGTTGGTTCTGGAGATGTATCTCGATAATATCCAGGTCCGTACCAATAACGATAACCTGTGCTATTTCTTGTCCATGTTCCCTTTGTTACACGTCCGTTGTCAAAGGCAAATTTAACATTATTATCCGCATACTGCTCACCATCAAGTCCCGCAAATGTGGTCTTATCGAAGTAGTACCAATCATCATCGATACCAATCCAACCGGAAGTAGGCTTACCGTTAACATAATAATAGTTTTTACCATCAATGTTCTGAAGACCTGTTAAAGCAGCTTCCTTACCGCAATCACAAACCATCTTTCCGTCCACAAGTTTATAATCATGTCCGGTTGCAGGAATGGTTGTTCCCCATTCTACAACAGAGTTACAACCTTCACAGAAGGTTCTGTCTGTGTAACCGGATTCGGTACAATTAGCCTCTTTGTCTTCAAGAGCTATAGGAGTATGAACATGAGTGGTGCCATGTTCTGCAAAATATGCCTTATCCATATTTGCCATACTGGTGTACATTTCTGTATCAACATGGAATTCTTCGTTAGAGAAGGTGCTTGTCTTACCGTTCACATGAGTGATAAGCCCCTTGTCAACATCCATCTTCATATCCTGTGCCCAGAATGCGTATGTAGTCCAGTAAGTTTCAGCAGTGTACCCGGGTGTTTGAATATCGGTATCAAAGTACAAGATACGAACCGGAAGTTTTGCCAAAGTTGCCGCACCGGTCTCACTATTATCTCCTGTGCGAGTAATGGTAATATCTGCTGTATTGGTTTCTTCATCAATGAAATATTCAGCAGTAAATCCTTCTGCCAGTTCCATGTGATCCAGTTCCCAATGGTTTACATTGTTCAAGTCAATTACAGTGGAAACAGACTGGATGGTTTCAATGTCGGTGGCTTCCAGATTCATCCAATAAACAGAACCAAAAGGAATTCTGTCAAGGGTAGCGTCATCGGGAACCAGCTGAATGGTAGAAGCATCGTCCCCTGATTCAACCTTGATGACACGAATAACAACAGACTTATTGCCTACTTTGTCGCAAATTTCAAATTTCACTCTGTGATATCCGTCTGCAACAGTAATATTATTAGCAGTCATCTTTCCATTTGCAAAAGTAGAATCTACTTCAACGCCATCAATATATACCTTTGCAGAATCTGCATCTAAACCGGAAGCATTGTAAATAGGAACTTCATTTTTATTTGCATCCAGTTTAAAGTTCTTATCCGCTACAGCTGCAGAAAGATTTAAAACATTACTGGTAGTGGTAACAACATCACGCTTTACAAGTGCTGTACCATCCAGGTAGATTTTGTCAAATACAGGATTTTCTCTGTCATCAACAGCTTCGGAATAATCCACGGTGAAATTGTCAAGATAATAAGTATAATTACCATTGATAGAACCATTTTCCTGCCACAGCTTGTTGTTGATTGCCTTATGGAATACAAGTGCCAGGAAGAACTCTCCCTTTTCGCCGGTCATGCCGTCAGAAGGATCTTTGTCATACTGTTTTGCAGCCTTCAAAGCAATTTCTTCAAAGGAACTGATGTCCATAGAGAGATAATGCCAACCGGATTCATCAATATTGTAGTACACATTTTCTGATTCCATCATGCTGACAATATTTTCCGTATCAAAGGTTCCATCGCCGTTAGAATCGGTCATATAATGTCCCTGTACCCAACACTGGATATTATCCTCGGGAACATACAGCCAGAAACCAACAGAACGGGCATTTTCTAAAGTAAGAGCCTCTCCGTCAACACCAAGTCTGATCCATGCATACTGCTCAGAATGAGAGTCTTTGGAAGACAGACCGTTTGTTTCAAGGCGCATAGAATAATTACCATCATGAACCTGACCGTTGGTTTTATCTGCCAATGACAAATTCAGATCATAATCCCAATGTGCATCATTCTTTCTGTTGTTAATAACATTCCATTCATCGATGTCGGACTGACCGCCTTCAAAGTCCCAAAGAACTTCTGAAGCTCTACCCAGGTTCAACTGTACTGTTGCACTGGGATTGGTTCCCATATTCAAAGTTGCAGTCACGGTACTTGTAATATCGTCAGGTGCATTTGCTTCATCAACAGCAACAAAGTTCAATCCGTCAAAAGAACCAAGAGCATCATTTGTAGTCGTAAAGGTAACATCGTTTGCACCGAGACCGATCTCCTGAGTAACATCATTAATGACAGCTGTGGCCTTCACAGGAATCTTCGCGGTTTTTCCAAAAGGAATGGTAACGATAGGTTGGTCAAATGACAATTCTTCCGGAATAGCAATCGTAACAGAATGTTCACCGACAACTTTGCCGTCATAAATCATCTGAGCCGTTACAGTACCTTCTGTTCCGTTAGATGTAAATACACCGTTGGAAATGGTTCCCATTCCTTCTTCCTTGATGGTCCATTCTGCATCTTCGGGAATCTCTACCTTTGTTCCAACAGCATCTGTGCCCAAAGCTGTAAATTCCACTTCGCTTCCGGGTGTATAGTAGTCATATTCACTATCAATGGTTGCACGGGCAAACACACCGTCTGCGGGAGCTGTAGAAATAACAAGAATGGTACTGGTTGTGGGTCTTTCTCCACCGTCAGACAGAGAACAGTTCACCTTTAAATCTTCACCGGGACGCTGTGAACAGAAGGTAGTAGAACCACCACCGTCACAGTTAGCGGCAACAATACAACCCATTTTAATCATATAATCAGCCATTTCATAGCTGGTAAATCCGGTAGAATAAGGAGCCTGCTCACCATCGGAAACCGTAATCACAAGAGTTCCGTCCGGCTTGACACCAACAAAAGTTCTGGATGCAATTCCTGTTCCGTGGTCTTCTTTTTGATTCTTATAATACTGATTAACAGGGTTTCCGTTTGCATCAGGTTTTACAAGGAAAGTAAAGGAAACGGGAATCGCCTGTTCTTCCCAACCTGTAAGAGGATCGGTAGCTGCACGGATCCAAACCTTTGGAACAACTTCTGTACCATCCTCTTTCACTCTCTTTTCACCCGTAATAGGATTTACATCATAGTTAATGATAATAATCGTCTGAGTACCGTCAGCTGCATGTTTTGTATAGGATTGTGTTTCTTCATTAAATGTCCAGCTGCTGTTGGCATATCTCTCACCGTCAAGAATGGTATATCCTAAAGGCTCACCGATGAGATGAGGATTGTCAGTGTAATACTGATGGGTGTACCAACTCAAGGTAGTATTGGTAGCAACAACTACATTACCATAACCCAGCTTCTCTGCATTGAGTGCCTGGGTAGAGGTGGATTCTGTAGCATAGTTACCCTCCTCTGGCCACATTCCTTTGTAACCTGAAATAACCTTTGTGTATGGATTGTTAAGATCCACCGTAGCTGTATGAAGAACCTGTCTTCTTGTACCTTCATCGTTGTTTAAAACAATCTCGGTTTCTTCAATACCCGGAGCAAGGTTCCAGTTTTTTTCGGAAATGACATTGTAGTAATCACTTCCGCCGTTACTGGTGTCATAAATACTTTTTGCCAAAGCACTCATTGGAAGAATGCTGACAAACATTGCTGACACAAGTAACAAGCTCAGAATTTTGGGAAATTTACTTTTCTTCATGTTTTTTCTCCTTTATAAAATAGTTTGTCTATATAAACAGCCAATGGCTGAAAATATTCTAAATAACTTAAATTATCACAGTCTGTATGCCTTAAAGGCGTGGTGGGTTTTTTGCTTTTCTTTTGGTGGTTCAGGCAAATAGTCACCGTACAAACAGGTCAAATAAGTGTCATAATCCTTTGGTGCGGGAAATTTTTCACCCTCAAACTCTATCTCTATCGTTTCTGCAAATACTTCTGCTGGTATAATCCCTTTCTCTCCGTAAACACACCAAGCTTTACAACCTAAGTAATTGTTGCCTTTTTGATCATCTCTGTAGCTTGCTTTTATAATCTTATTAAGATAATATTTACTTCCATGCATTTTACAGAAAATCATGATCATTCCTTTTACAAATCGCTTTATCAGATTGACTGAATCGGGCTTTTTCAGTTTGGTTAATCCAAGGCGGGACATGTTTTTACAAATATATTTAACCTCTCGTTTTGCTTTCTCAAGATCATCGTCCCAAGCATCAAGAGGAAAAAGGTCAATGTCAACACCAAGCTCCACTCCATTGTTGTAACCAAACTCATCTTTGCGTGTTGTCATATCACACAGTTTTGCAAAAGGATAAAGATATTCTTGATTTTTTTCAAAAGAAAATAGACGATATTTTTCAGTATCTTGAAACAAAGTGATCATTCTGTTATAATCCTCACGAGGAATCAACAAATCTACATCATCATCCCAAGGGATAAATTTCTTGTATCTGATCGCCCCCAAAAGTGTTCCGTGTGAAAGATAATATTTGATATTGTTTTCCTTACAGAAAGCATCAAACATTTTCAGTATTTTAAATTCAATTTCTTTCAGTTCTTGCAGCGTTAACTCTTTCATATAACTCTAAATACTCCTTAAATCTTTTATTTTGATCAAATTCTTTTGCTTTGCTCACACATTGCTCTTTCGAATAAGGTTTATCTGTGCCAATGCGGATTACCTCTTTTTCAAGTGCATCCACATCATCGCACTCCACTACTGAACCGCAAGTTTCATCAAGCATTTCCGGACTTCCTCCTGTTTTAAAAGTAATGACCGGCGTTCCGCAGGCTATTGCTTCCATATTCACAGTGGGATAATTTTCTTCCCTGGTAGGATTCACAAACACATCAGCTGCAGAATAAAGTTTGGCAAGTTCTTGCTGATTCTGGGTCCGATGGATGGAAATGATGCTGTCCGGCAACTTCTTATCAACTTTATCATCTGTTCCCACAAGAACAATTTGATAATCACCTGGCAATCTTTTTGCTAAATCAATAAATACATCCAATCCTTTAGGCTCACCCCAGCCAAAGGCTACACCAAGAAGCATTTTTTTGTTTTCAGCGCCATGCATTTTCCGAAAATCACTTTGATATGGCTGAAAAACTTCAAGATCAATTCCATTATGAATCACTTCAACAGGATAGTCCTTCAAAAAGGATTGTTTTACTAAATCAGACAGCCATTGGGACGGAGTCACGATGGTAAGATCAAGTCCTTGAAAAAGTTCCTTCTTTTTATGAAATAATTTTTCACTTTTATCATAGAACCATGAATATTCGCACCGTTTAACACATCGAGAACATTTTGTTCTCCATTTTTCGCATTTTGACATTGTAAAATGCGTACAGTATCCGGTGAATGCCCAACAATCGTGAAATGTCCAAACCAATTTTGTCTTGTGTTCTTTAAAATATTTGAATAACATCTCAAGATCACAGTCGTGCCCATGAATATTGTGCAGGTGAACGATATCCGGATTTAATCGTTCCATTTCATTGATTACCTTTTTTGTAGCTTTCTTTGAGTTGAATCCATAGTTGCCAAAAATCCTTGATTTCCACGCTTGCCAGCTGATATATTTATTTTCAGAGCACTGTATCCCAAGCGGATATCCTATACTTTTACTGCTGTAAAGAATATAGTTTTCCATCTTCTTTTCAGCAAGGATTTCACTAATACCAACGCAAATTTT
>JAZNYR010000188.1:0-7391 GCA_045594525.1 Clostridia bacterium
TCTTTTGTTTGTTTTATTATAATACATTATCCTATCCTTGTAAAGGAAATTTTTAAAATTCACACGATACATTGAATTGTTCTTGCATTCTCATCTCTAATATGATATAATAATTTATGGTGAATCAATATGACTCAAAAAGAACAATCCTGTTGTTTTACAGGACACAGAAAAATTAAAAAGGAGTCCATTCCTCCTCTGGCAGACCAACTTTTCAATGAAATTATGCGTTTGTTCCAATTGGGTGTTACTAACTTTTATGCAGGAGGTGCGCTGGGTTTTGACACACTGGCTGCAAGAACGGTTCTTGCAGTAAAGATGCAACATCCCTCTGTCAAACTTCATTTGATACTTCCATGCAAGGAACAGGATAAATATTGGAACCGTGAAGAGCACTTTATGTATCAAAAAATTCTATGGGAATGTGATTCAGTTGACTATGTTTCAAAGCGTTACACCCCAGGCTGTATGCAGGAACGAAATCGCAAGCTGGTTGAAAACTCAGCCTACTGCATCTGCTATCAGACTGAACCAAAAGGCGGTACCGCATACACCGTCAACTATGCCAAGAAAAAAGGATTGAACATTATCAATCTTGCCGATGAAATAAGACAAACCACATTTTTAACTTAAAACAACCGCAAGGAAAATCTCCTTGCGGTTGTGAGTTTTTATGAAACAATTATCTGTTTAAAATCAGCTTGGTCAGTTCAACGGGATCAACGATTTTACCATCCTTATAAACACGCATATTACCGGATGCAATTTCGTCAATGAGAATCACTTCATTGTTGTTATAGCCAAACTCAAACTTAATATCCCACAAATCAAGACCAATGGATTTTAAGTCTTCAGCAACAATTTTGGTGATTTTAAGGGTCTGTTCCTTCATGCTTTCAAACATTTCAGGGGTCATAACACCCAAAGCTGCCAGACCTTCACCTGTTACCAAGGGATCGCCTTTTTCGTCATTTTTAAAGGTACATTCCACATATCCGCCTTCCAGCACTGTACCATCTTCAATATATTCACCATATCTGCGGATGAAGCTTCCTGTTGCCACCAAACGGCAGATAACCTCCAGCCCATGTCCAAATACAGTTGCAGGCAGAACCTCCATTGTAGCTTCATCAACATCAGCACTTACATAGTGAGTTTTAATTCCTGCTTTCTTCAGCAAATCAAAATAATGAACTGAGGTTCTTAAATTTGCTTTTCCAATTCCTTCGATGGTCAGACCAACACTGTTTTCACCAGGGTCAAACACACCGTCTTTTCCTGTACAGTCATCCTTGAACTTCAGCATTACATTGCCGTTATCCAGACTGTAAACATCTTTTGTTTTACCTTCATAAACCTTTTTCATAAAGCAGGACTCCTTTTCGAGTAATTTCAAATTCTACATACTATACTATAGCACATCCAACAGAAAATTTCAATATTTTTTTGTAAAAAAATTCAAAAAACAGCAGATGTAATAATCCAAAAGGCTAATTTTTAAGCAAAAAAAGATAGATTAAACAATTTTTTCGTTCATGTTTCATTTATTTTTCCACGGGTTCTTGCAAAATATACGCTTCATTGAGCTCTGTAATGCCGTCAATACTGAAAGAAAAGGCTGGAGCAGACCTCAAGGTAGATTCCTGAAAAGCGCCGTTTTTGATATACTCTAAACCCTGATAGGAATCAAACCACTCTTCGGTCGCCGTCGTAATGATTTGTTCTTCACCCACTGTCCATGTGGAGGTATCAAACACATTTAAACTACCATTTTTCAATGATTCTTCTGCAGTTGCAACTGCTTCCTCAGTTCCTTTTGCAACGGAGGTTTTATTGAGTTCGGTTATTTTAACCGCACCTTCTGCATACCCTTCAGACCAGTCAAAAGGAATTTCTGTTCCATCCATAGCGCTCTTTACAGCAAAAGTAAGATAAGTTGCCCAATCAACAGAAGCGGAAGTCAATGCACAGTTCGGAGCAACTTCATTCAAAGAAACATGATACCCAACAATCGGCACACCTGCTTCCTCACATGCAATTGCAACGGTGTTGGTATCAGTGTGATGACTGATTAAAACACAACCGCCGGTAATCAATTCTTCCACTGCTTCCGTTTCCAAACCCTTATCTTTCCAGGAGCCGGTGTACTTAACATCCATTGTTACAGAATCACACACCGAACGCGCCCCCAGGTAAAAAGAGGTATAGCCGGAAATTACATCAGGAGAGGAGAATGTCCCCACAAAACCCATTTTTGCTTCTTCCGGTGTGATTTCTTCTTTTTCTATCATCTCGTTTAATTTCAGCCCCGCCACGATACCGGATACATAACGGGATTCGTGAACTGTATAATAGTAATTGTGTATATTTTTCAGGTCGCTTGTTGCTGCCTGTTTTCCGCCTGCCTGGCAAAACTGCACATCAGGATATTCAATTGCCGCACGAATCATATATTCTTCATGACCGGAACAATTGGAAAAAACAATATCACAAAATTGGTCTGCTAAGTCAACTGCAGCGGAATAGGCTTTTTCACCCACGGGAACATTCCACTTGACCACGATCTGATGATCAGTCAAACCCAATTCTTCTTTCATTGCCAACACACCCTGATAAAAAGCATAGGTGTTCGCATCATCTTCGTCACCGTTAAGCACAAACCCTACCTTAATATCAGAATCACCTAATACCACTTGTTCTTCCGATTGTGTTGATTTAGAACCGCCACAAGCAATCAGTGACAGAGTCAACACAAAAGTAAAAAACAACACAAATATCTTTTTCATATTACTTTCCTCCCGAACAGATTCTATGTCCAATTTTATTTTCAAACTATTCTTTATTGCAAAAAAGAAAGAAGAATCATTTCCATCTCCTCATAGCATTTCGCAGTATTTACCGCTCCCTTTATTTGACCGCTTCCCGGAATCCCTTTCAAATACCAGCAAACATGCTTTCTGGATTCTAAAATACCAATATGGCTTCCCTTATGAGCAATCAGCATTTTCGTATGCTCCAACGCCTGCATAATTCGTTCCTCGTAGGTAGGCGACTGACCTCCGTTCAGTTCTCTGAAAATCCAAGGGTTTCCCATAGCACCTCTGCCAATCATGACACCGTCACAACCGGTTTCCCTCTTGATTGCATTATAACTTTCTTGATCGATGACATCACCGTTTGCAATCACCGGAACGCTCACTGCCTGCTTTACTTTTGCAATTTCTTCCCAATCTGCCTGACCGCTGTACTGCTGAACCCGGGTACGACCATGAACGCAAATGGCATCCACTCCCGCATCCTCTAAAATCTTTGCAACGGTCACAGCATTATTGTTCTCCCAACCTAATCTGATTTTTGCCGTAACGGGACAATCTACTGCATGTTTTACAGCTTTCACAATTTCACCGCAAAGCTTTGGCGTTTTTAAAAGTGCACTCCCGTCTCCATTGTTGACAACCTTTGGTGCAGGGCATCCCATATTAATATCTACTATATCTGCCCCGTGTTCTCGTACATAAGCCGCTCCTTTTGCCATCACCTCCGGTTCATGACCGAAGATCTGTGCGGCAAATGGTGTTTCTCCTTCATGATACAGCAAATCCCTTGTCTTTTTATCCCCATAGGATAATGCTTTGGTGCTAATCATTTCAGAATAGGTCAGTTTCACTCCAAAGCGTCTGCAAATCAGTCGAAAAGGATAATCGGTTACCCCTGCCATCGGGGCGAGCAACAAAGGTGATTCTTTTAAAATTTGCTTCATACTTTCTTCCTCTGACAAGGAGAAGTGAAATACCCCTCCAGATTCAAACACCAGTTCCCTTGCTCGACTTGTTTAAATTCTAATTTTTTTAACAAATCACCGATTTCATTGTTATAGCAGAACACTTCCTTGGCACCCTGTAAATCCACTTTATTTAAAATTGCTTTTCCAATAAAAAAGGCCAGTTCCCAATCCTGCTTATCCACCGTGATTATTTCAAGAATTTCTGCTTTTGTACCATCTAAACGATAGATTCCCAAGCCAGCAAATCCATTCTCATCCGCTGTCATAATGCCGATTTGGGGAGTCAGCTGTAATTCTTTTCCATGTTTTTCCAGACAATCTTTAATTAAATAATAATCTTCCGGTATTGCCGGTCTGATTTGAAACATCATAACTGCCCCCTTCAATATTATTTATTATATCCTATTCTGTCCTATTTGTCAAGCCAAGATAAAGGCAACTTCCTATCGAGAAGTTGCCTTGTAGTTTGCAGATTCTTCATTGCCTTGAGCCATTCTCGTTTGATTAACTCATGTCCTGCTGTTGAGGGATGAACCCCGTCAAGCAACCAATAGTTTTCGGGAGCTTTTGTAACTGCCTCATCAAATACATTCTGCAGTGGAACAAAAGTCAGGTTGTATTTTTCTGCAATTTTTTTTGCCTTTTCCGCTCTCTTTTTCACTTCTACAAGGAAATCCCCAAAATAAGCTTCGTTGACTGTCCCCTTTAATGTAAAAGGTTCTAAAATCATAATTTTAATATTAGGCAGGGCTTCTTTGACTTCTTCAACCAGCATAGAATACATAGCAAAGTATTTTTCTACATCTACCCCTCTTGCTTCTTCAAACTCATGCCACGCATCATTAACACCAATTAGAATACTCATCAAATCCGGTTTCAGATTAATGATATCCTCCTTCATTCTTGCATATAAATCTACAACACGATTACCGTTGATTCCCCTGTTATATATTGTGTGACAATTCGGTTCTTCGTAATCCAATTCTGCTTTTACCAGAAACGGATATCCCCAACCAACCATTTCGTCATGTCCATCTTTTCTTCTTCCTACATCGGTGATAGAATCTCCCTGAAATAAAATTCTCATGCAATTTCCTCCCAAAAGTGCATATTTTAAGTTATTTTACCATATGAAACTAGGAATGTCAACAGTAAATCGAGTTAATTTTAACATATTGAAAATCTCACAAGAGAATTATATCGATGAAAAAAGCCGAATGATTTAGATACTATTATATTTTTGCGAGATACTCGCTTTCGCTCGTGCGATATATTTACCTTGTAAATTCGATATAACCTCATTCCATTCGGTTGCGATATGATATAAATTCCTTTTCTCGTCCTGATACGAAGTAATATATCGTACCGTAAGGTATATCGCAAATTCCGTCAGGAATTTATATCGTTGAAAAAAGCGTACTGAAAACTCAGTACGCTTTTTTCATGGCTGCGAGAGAAGGATTCGAACCCTCACAAAGTGAGTCAGAGTCACTCGTGCTACCCTTACACAATCTCGCAACGACAAATAATATTATACGACAAAAAGGATGTTTTGTCAAGTGCTTTTTTTATTTTTTTCAAAATTTTTCTGTTCATGTAAAATAATAGTATTTTCAGTTTTGCCAGTTGATTTTCTGATTTCGAATCATCGGATAACAAATTAGGTGTTCACCGTCCAAATTTTCCTTACGCATATCCACGGCAGAAATTCCACTATTTTCATAGGTAGTATAATAATAGATTCCTTGTTTGGTATCACAGCAAGAAGAATACACCGTCTTTACAAGCTTTCCCTTTTCCAGTCGGACACATCCCTTTGGTTGCTCTACCGATTTTAAAATATGAAAAAATTGTCCTAACTCTTCTGATGGCTCGCAACAAGAATGTTCCTTCACAAACACTGCTTTGACAAAACGGGAAACGGAAGAGAAATCACCGGGCAAACCAAACCCACCCAGTCCCCGACTGTAAGTTTGTTCCTCGTTTTCTTTTGGGGTTAAATTTCTATAATTTTGCAATAACAGCAACTGGGTGTCAAAGGGCGGATTGTTGGTCAGCACACCTACGGGATTTTCATACATCTTCAATCCTTCTTTTAAGGGTTCCGCTGTCACAGATTCTTTTTTATCGCTTAACAACCAATGAAGGGGCGTAACCGGTAATTCTTTATTAAATGCAATCTCTGAAAGAGTAATTAAATGAAGCAATTCTACTGCCTCTCTTACATTCTTGCACTGTCCTAAAACATACGGAATCAACTCAAAGGGAGCAATCCCCTCTTTGTTCGGATAATAGGCATTCCCGAGAAAATGAAGTCCTGCCATACTGAGTCCATGCTCGTTAGTTGCATCGTAATATAGCGGATATTCATCTACCACATAAGCCGTTCCTATCATGGCATAATGATTGTTTTTTTGGGGAGCATTTCGAAACGAAAATGGAAAACGACGGGGCGTTATTGTTATCATTTCCTCATAAGAATATTCCAAATCAAGATTTCTTCCAAAATAATGGTTTTTCCTCAAAAATGAAATTGCAGTACACATAAAAACACTCCCATAAGAATTCTCTTACAGAAGTGTTTCCTGAATTTAAAAATTTATGCAGTTTTAAGAAGCATTATTCTTAGATTCCGATGCCTTTTTTTCCGACACAACCGTCGGTTTTTCTTCTTTTTGACGAAGATTTTTCCGATTCAGATTGTGAGACAATTCAGGGCGTTTTCCTTCCGTAATGCATTCCTTTGTTACTGTGCATTTTTCAATGGTGGAATCGGAAGGAATGTCAAACATTGCCTCGGTCATCACTTCCTCCACAATCGCACGGAGTCCTCTCGCACCGGTATTTCTCTCAATTGCCTTTTTGGCAATTGCTTTCAGAGCTTCATCGGTAAACTCCAGTGTTACATTATCCATTTCCACTAGCTTTGCATATTGTTTTGTCAAAGCATTTTTTGGTTGGGTTAAAATATTTACCAGAGCTTCTTCATCCAACAATTCCAAAGAAACCACTACCGGCAGACGACCCACAAACTCAGGAATCAAACCGAATTTCAGCAAATCCTGGGGCTGAACCATACGGAACAGCTCTCCCACATTCTTTTCCTGTTTTCCCTGTACTTGGGCACCAAAGCCCATGGTCTTTTTTCCGATTCGTTTTTCAACGATTTTGTCCAAACCGTCAAACGCACCGCCGCAGATGAACAAAATATTGGTGGTATCAATCTGGATAAATTCCTGATGAGGATGCTTTCTTCCACCCTGAGGCGGAACAGATGCAACAGTACCTTCCAAAATTTTCAAAAGTGCCTGCTGAACCCCTTCCCCGCTGACATCGCGGGTAATGGACGGATTCTCGCTTTTACGGGTAATTTTATCAATTTCATCGATATAGATAATCCCCTTTTGGGCATATTCAATATCATAGTCAGCCGCCTGAATCAGCTTTAACAGAATATTTTCTACATCCTCGCCCACATAACCGGCTTCGGTTAAGGAGGTAGCATCCACAATCGCAAAGGGAACATTCAGAATCTTTGCAAGTGTCTGGGCAAGAAGGGTTTTTCCGCGACCGGTAGGACCCAACATCAGGATATTGCTTTTTTGCA
>JAZNYR010000189.1:0-3224 GCA_045594525.1 Clostridia bacterium
GCCGACCCTTTCTGCGGTTCCGGAACCTTCCCCGTTGAGGCGGCGCTGATGGCAAGTAACCGTGCTCCGGGACTGAACCGTTTGTTTGCAGGAGAAAAGTTTTCCCAGGTGGACAGGAATCTTTGGAAACAGGCAAAAGAAGAGGCAAAAGATTTGATTCGACACAATATAAAGCCGATGATTTTCGGGTATGATGTGGACCCTAAATGCGTGACCTTATCCAAAGAAAATGCATTGCGAGCCGGGGTAGAGGATTTGGTTTCCATTGGACTTCGTGATGTGTGCGGATTCCGTCAATCGGAGGAATATGGTGTGATTGTGTGCAATCCGCCTTATGGAGAACGATTGGGAGATTTAAAAGATGCTCGCAGACTGTATAAAATCATGGGCAGACAGTTTAAAGAGTGTCCCACCTGGTCCCAATATATTTTGACATCGGATGAAGAGTTTGAACAGTTTTACGGAAAAAAAGCGGATAAAAAGAGAAAAATCTATAACGGTATGATTAAATGTGACTGTTATCAGTATTTTGGACCGAAACCGCCATACAGGAGGGATGTTCATGAATCGTGAGATTCCCAGAGTGTTGGCACTCCATGATTTGTCGGGATTTGGCAGATGTGCATTAACGGTAGTGATTCCTGTGATGTCCTCGCTGGGCATTCAGGTTTGCCCTGTTCCCACAGCGGTGCTTTCCACTCATACCGGCGGATTTACCGATTTTGCATTTCAGGATATGACAGATTTTATGAAGGACAATTTGCGCCATTACAAAGAACTGAATCTGAAATTTGACGGGATATACAGTGGTTTTTTAGGAAGTGCCGAACAATGCGGTTTGGTAGGGGAATATATCGAAGCCTTTGGAAACGGCAATGTGTTGGTGGACCCGGTGTTGGGAGATAATGGGGTGCTTTATTCCACCGTTACTCCTTCTTTAGTCAATCAAATGCGGCACTTGATCTCAAAGGCAGAACTGATTACACCAAATATGACAGAAGGCGCTTATTTATTAGAAGAATCTCCTGCAGAGAGTGTAACAAAGCACCAAGCGGAACAATGGGCAAAACGGCTTTGTGATTTCGGTCCTGTCTGCTGTGTTTTGACGGGAGTTCATTTAAAGGAAGAAGAAGGAAAGGTCTTTTCTGTGTTGTATGATAAAAGAACCGGAAAAAGCTTTTGCTACGGCAGTAAAGAAGTATATGGAGAATATCCGGGAGCCGGGGATGCATTCGCCTCTGTTTTTCTTTCCTATTTATTAAAGGAAGAAAGTCCGGAAAATTGCATGAAGCATGCCTCGGAATTTGTGTATCGGAATATTTCTCTGGCAAAAAAACAAGGAAATCCTCCTCGAGAAGGGTTGCCTTTGGAATTATGTATCAAGGAGCTGATATTATGAAACAGTATTTCACAAAAAGGAATGTAATCATTGGAGCAATTTCTCTGGCATTACTGGTGGTTCTGATTGTAGCGATTGTGATGCAGTTTGGAAGTAAAATTCCCGTTCTTACACTGGATTGCGAACCAACCGATTACAAAGAATCAGGACTTGTTTATACGGCAATCCCCATTGATTGGCGAGGCGGCACAAAAACAGAAAGGGAAATGGCGGAAATTGCAAACGAAGAAGGCTATGTTGCTGCCATGCAGAAAGAGGCAGGGTGTGCGATGTATCCCGGAAGAAAGGTTGGTTTTTCTTTTAAAGATACTCCGGAACATGTAACCCTGAACATTTACGACCAGAGTGGAAACCTACAGGAAACCATCTCGTTAGATGATAAAGACAGTTTTTCCTTACCAACCAGTGGAGTCAAATTGTATGTTTTAGAAGCAAAGTGGGAAAAGGGCACTTGTGCTTACGCTTTTTGGATTATGACATTGTAGAAAGAAAAATAGCGCCTCTCGAATTGAGAGGCGTTGTTTTTGTCATAAATTTAGAAATTGTTATTGTTGTCCTGTCTGTTGTTTCTGTTTTGCTGTCTGTTGTTCTGCTGCTGGTTGTTCTGGTTGTTCTGCTGCTGGTTGTTACGGTTGTTGTTCTGATTCTGCTGGTTCTGGTTATTGTTTTGGTTTTTCATTTTAAAATCTCCTTTAATTAAATTTGACTTACGAGATTATTATAACTCTGTCTTTAAAAAATATACCGTAATAAATTGGGAAACAGTAGTGTAACAGAGAAAAATTTAGAAAAAAGGGACAAGAATAAAAAAATTAAAAAAATTTTCAAAAAAGACTTGACATTATTGATTTTTTGTTGTAAAATAAATGGGTGTGTGACGTATGGCATACGATGAAACGGGAGGTTGCTACATAGAATGTGTAGGTTTTTCCGTGGAGATTGTCCGATTTTAAAAACCGGGCGCAAGTCACTGTACACAGGTTTTAATAACCTATGGACGCAAAGTAGCGAGTTTTTCTTGCGGGTTTGTCAGTTTCGGGGATACTGAATATGAACGTTTCGTATTCAAGTCCACACGGTAAGACGGATCTTTGGTGTTTGCGTAAAAGATGCCCACGCGATGTGGGTTTTATGATAGGGTGTTGTGATACACCCGGCACAGTGTACAGATGTTCGGCTGTTATGCGTAACCAAACATTATGAATAGGAGGCGAAACAGATGGCAGCAGTAAAGGACAAAATCAGAATCAGAATCAAAGCTTATGACCATGCTCTGTTGGATCAGACCGCAGAACGCATTGTGGAAACAGCGGAGAGAACCGGTGCAAAGGTTTCCGGACCGATCCCCCTGCCCACTCGTAAAGAGGTTGTTACAATCTTAAGAGCGGTTCATAAGTATAAAGATTCCCGTGAGCAGTTTGAGTTGAGAACCCACAAGCGTTTGATCGACATTCTGCTCCCTACTGCAAAGACAGTAGATGCATTAACCAAGTTTGATCTGCCTGCAGGCGTTGATATTGAAATCAAGCTGTAAGGCACTTAGGCCGTCGAAAGGGCGGCAGGTCATGTTGGCCGTATCGGTCAACCAATAACCATTAGGAGGTAAGAAAGAATGCAAAAAGCAATCATCGGTAAGAAAATCGGGATGACGCAGCTTTTTCTGGAAGACGGAAGATTGATTCCGGTTACAGTAATTGAAGCAGGTCCCTGCACAGTAGTGCAAAAGAAAGAAGTAGAAAAAGATGGCTACAGCGCAGTTCAGATTGGTTTCTGCGATGTTGATGCAAAGAAACTGAACAAGCCTATGAAGGGTCACTTCGATAAG
>JAZNYR010000190.1:0-1640 GCA_045594525.1 Clostridia bacterium
TGCGTGGAAACGAAAGAGTTTCGGAACAATGCTTGCTCACTGCAGCAGTACAGAACATCAAGAAGATTGCAAATATCCTCTGGAAAAGAGATAAGCAATTTCTATCAAGAATTATCAAAAATCTAATATATACGACACAAACCCACCTGAAAATGGTGGGTTTGTCAGCAATCTGAGAGTTGTCATTTTGACAACTCTTTTTTGCAATACAAGATCAAAACTGTTTCCTCTTATGTAATATCCTCAACCACAAATTCAGGGGAGAGGAGAAGTTGGTCCGGATTTTCTAAAATTCGTTTTAATTGTTTGAAGGCAGCGGCATAATAATGTCCGTCGCAAATTCGTTCATCGCAGACAAATGTGAAATCCAATACACGATGTTTTTCAACGATCCCGTCTTTGTTCAGCACATATTCTGTCCGTTTTTTACCCATGGAAATAAACAGAGGTAAGTTTCCGAAATTATAAAGATGATGAAAAACCGGCGTGATACCTAAAGAACCTACATTTGTGATAAACAGTGACCCATGAAAAGGACTGAGTTTTGTAAGAAAACGGGGCAGTAATCCGAAATAGTCCAAAAGCTTTAAAAACCAAACAGTAAATTTCAAAAAGATACTGGGGAGACTCACAAGAATTCTTGCAACGGTATCCATGTTGTTCCGGTCACCTGATTGCTTATTTTCTGTAATTTCTTGATTCAATTGTTGATAGACAGAGTCTAATGTGTCTTCAGGTGAGGCATACAGCTTGACGACCGTTTCCGGTGCATTTAACTTCATTTCTTTTTTAATTGCCATGCAAATTTCAATTCCGTTTCTTGCATACAATCTCTGTCCACGAATAAAACGATTGACACCGGGAAGCTGTGAAACAACCCGTACATATGCCGCCATAAATAAATGAATCATTCCCAATCCATTCATGCCCTCAGCTCTTTTTTGACGAATCAGTTTCTCGCAGTTTTCTATCTCAATTGTTCCGGAAAAAATATTGGATGCTCCTACACGGGTTGGCATGATGAAGGGGGAAACCATATCCATTGGGATACTGCTTTTAATTTTTCGGCCTTCCCTCATTTTAAATATCCTCACTTTTTTTATTTGTTATGTAAATTGTATCACAAATTTCGACAAAATACAAGAAAAATATTATGGAGTGTAATGACACACATTTTCACCTCATTTTGGGGAGGGATAGGAACTCTCTTTTTCTCTTGATTTCCGTCTATCTCAGAATGAACCATATCATACGGTTTTTTGTACAACATAAATTGACATGAAATACAATTTGTGATAAAATAACATAGAACTTAAGAAAAAAAGGACACGATTTACAATGAAATTTGTTCGATTACTGAAAGAGGAAACAGTGTTGTGTATTGCCGGTGTGTTGGCGGTGGTATCTTGTTTTTTTATCACACCCGATGCAAATTATTTGGATTATATTGATTTTCGCACCTTGAGTTTACTCTTTTGCCTGATGACGGTAATGGCAGGATTGCAACAATTAGGTGTTTTTCAGTATATTGCAGAACTTTTAGTGACACGGGTAAACACAGAGCGGGGTTTGGTATTGTTGTTGGTGCTGCTTTGTTTCTTTTCCTCTATGCTGATTACCAATGATGTGGCACTGATTAC
>JAZNYR010000191.1:0-5454 GCA_045594525.1 Clostridia bacterium
GGAGAGTGCTTATGAACCCTTTAGCAAATCCAAAAATCATCAAACACATTATGCAGAAAAACGGACTCCAGTTCAACAAACGCTACGGTCAGAACTTTCTGACAGACGAAGGGGTACTGCATGCCATTGCGGAGGGAGCCAATATTTCGGATCAACCGGTTTTAGAAATCGGTCCCGGTTTGGGGACACTTACCTGGGAGCTTGCCTCTCGGGCAAGCAAGGTGGTTTCCGTTGAAATTGATAAGGGGCTGACCGAAGTGTTGGGGGATACCTTACAGGAATTTGACAATGTCACTGTACTCCATCAGGATATTTTAAAAACTGATTTGCAAAGATTGGTAGACGAGGAATTTGGCGGAACACCCGCTACCCTTGCAGCAAATCTGCCCTATTACATCACTACCCCTATCATCATGTATCTGCTGGAATCGGGCATCGCATTTCCCAGGCTCGTCATCATGATTCAAAAAGAGGTGGCAGAGCGCATTGCCGCAAATCCGGGTGGGAAAGATTACGGTGTACTGACCATTGCAGTAAACTTTTACGCAGAACCGGAAATTATTTGTCATGTTCCGGCAGAATCCTTTGTACCTGCCCCCAATGTTGATTCTGTTGTGCTTTCTTTGACACCAAGACCCCATCCCACCTGCAAACCTCAAAATCAACAGGCATTCTTTACAGTGGTGAAAGCGGCATTTGCACAACGGAGAAAAACATTGCTCAACTCCTTCTGCGGTGCCGGCTGCTTCAAAGGCTCCAAACAAGAAATTGCCGCAGCTGTTTCAGAAGCCGGAATTGATGCAGGACTTCGGGGAGAAGCCCTTTCCATGGAACAGTTTTGCAATTTGGCGGATGTTTTTTACAAAAACAAGCTAATTTAAGATTCTTTTTGCTCTTTTTTTGGTTTTTTTGCATAATTTTTCTTAAAAAACAGAAAAATTTCAAAAAAACCTTTACTTTTTTCTCGTTTTGTAGTATAATAAAACCAAATCGCGCTTTAAAGAAAGGAGTTTTTATTATGACTAACAATAAAGCAGTACTCACATGGCTGGAAGAAATGAAAGCTATGACCAATCCGGATCAGGTAATTTGGTACACCGGTTCCGCTGAACAGAAAGCAGAACTGACCAAACAGGCTGTAGCAGAAGGTACTCTGATTGAACTCAATCAGGAAAAGCTGCCCGGTTGCTATCTGCACAGAACAAAGGAAAACGATGTAGCCCGCGTGGAAGACCGTACCTTCATCTGCACCACCAACAAAGAAGATGCAGGTCCCATCAACAACTGGATGGCTCCCGCTGATGCATACAAAATGCTGGGCGACTTATACAAAGATTCCATGAAAGGTAAAACTATGTATGTAGTTCCCTTCATCATGGGTGTTCCCGGTTCCCCCTTCGCAAAGGTGGGTATCGAATTGACTGACAGTATCTATGTTGTACTGAACATGGATATTATGACCCGTGCAGGCAATGTTGCTCTGGAAGAACTGGGTGACAGTGATGATTTCACAAAGTGTCTGCATGCAAGCAAGGACATTAATGCTGATGACAGATATATCGTTCACTTCCCTGAAGACAACACCATTTGGAGCATCAACTCCAACTACGGTGGTAATGTTTTGCTGGGTAAAAAGTGTCTGGCTCTGAGAATTGCAAGCTACCTGGGCAAACAGGAAGGCTGGATGGCAGAACACATGCTGATCCTCGGTCTGGAAAATCCCAAGGGTGAAAAACACTACATTGCTGCTGCATTCCCCAGCGCTTGCGGTAAGACCAACCTGGCAATGCTGATTCCTCCTCTGTCCGGTTACAAAGTAACCACAGTTGGTGACGATATTGCATGGTTAAGAGTTGGTGAAGACGGAAGATTGTGGGCTGTTAACCCTGAAGCTGGTTTCTTCGGTGTTGCTCCCGGAACCTCCTCTAAGACAAACAAGAATGCTCTGGAAACAACCATGAGCAATACTATTTTCACAAATGTTGCCTTAAAGCCTGACGGTACTGTTTGGTGGGAAGGCATGGACGGCGATGTTCCCGAAGAATGCATCGACTGGAAGGGTAATCCCTGGACAAAGGAAATGGGCGAACAAGGCGTAAAAGCTGCTCATCCCAACTCCAGATTTACTGCTCCTGCAGCTCAATGCCCCTGCATTTCTCCTGAATTCAAGAGTCCTGCAGGTGTGCCGATTTCCGCTATCGTATTTGGTGGAAGACGGGCAAAGACCGCTCCCCTGGTATATCAGTCCTTTAACTGGCAGCACGGTGTATTTGTTGGTGCTACCATGGCTTCTGAAACCACTGCTGCTGCAGCTGGTGCAGTTGGTGTTGTAAGACGCGATCCTATGGCAATGCGTCCCTTCACCGGTTACCATATGGGCGACTACTTCAAACATTGGCTGGAAATGGGCAAAAAGATTCCTAATGCTCCCAAGATTTTCCATGTTAACTGGTTTAAGCAGAATGATCAGGGCAAGTTTATCTGGCCGGGATTTGGTGATAACCTGCGCGTTCTGAACTGGATTCTGGATCGTTGCGACGGTAAGGTTGATGCAACCGAAACCGCTATCGGTTATCTGCCCAAAGCAGAAGATCTGGATGTATCCGGTCTGAATCTGTCTGACGAAGTCATGGCAGAACTGCTGTCTGTTGACAAAGAAGCTTGGTTGGAAGATGTTGCAAACCAGAAAGAATTCTTTGCACCTTTGGGTGACAGAATGCCTGCTGAACTGAAAGAAGAACAAGCAGCTCTGGAAGCAAGACTGTCCAAATAAAAATAAACTGATACAAAGGCAATCACTTACACGGTGATTGCCTTTTTCATTGGAAATTTGACAGATGTTATATTTTATGATATAATAGCGTCAAATGAAAAGAAAGGATTTTGCACTATGAAACGCCGAAGTATCATTCTCTCTGTGTTAGGGATTTTTATTATAGTGGCAGTAGCACTTGCTGCAAGCAAGGGCTTTTTCTCCGACCCTGCCTATTTTATGGAACGCCTGACTCATAAGGTTCAGCAAAAATATTATGCTCTGACAAAAACGGAGCCTGAAATTCAGGAGGAAATCATTACCACCGCAGACCACCACAAGGTATTAGTGGATCATCCCAAGGGTTACAGTGTTGCTCTGCCTGAAAATATGAGCTTTGACCGTTCTATTGCTCCTGAACAAATCAAAGCCTATAACGATACCACAACCGTTGTTGTCACCCGTGAATGGGCGCCCTATGAGGATGTTTACTTTTTTATTGACAATTATCTGAACAATTATTACCTGAACGAAACCTTCATTTCTGAAAACAACATTACCATTGAACGGAACGAAACCTTTCAAATGGAAAACGGTGCCAGAGCACAAGTCATCTCCCTCACCCGCACCCCTGCGGAAGGCTCAAAGGTAACGCAAAACGCATATACCTACTTTTTTGTAGAATCCATGACGGGAAAACAGGCATTTTTCCGTATGATGTTTAAAGGGGAAAGTCACGAGGAAATGAACCCTATGGTAGAAGAAGCCATTTCTTCCTTTGAGGAAATTCCAATCAAAGGTGGAAATGTGTTCCACGCCGATTTTGCTCCTGTGACTCCTACAAGCTGGAACAAAGAAACCGCAAAGCTTTATCAGTCTATTCAAACCTCAGACGATATCCAATGGGGTTTGTTTGTAGATGGTTCTTATACTGACGAAAAAAAATATCAATGGTTTGATGATTTGGAAAAGAAGGTGGATTATAATTTTGATTTCAGCCTTCACTATGTCAACTTAAACCACGGTTTTCCTGTGGAGGAATTACAAAAAATGTATGACAAAGGAAAGCTGACCGAGCTTACCTTGCAGATTTCCTATCACGCCAACGACAATTTATTTGGCAAAAATATCAATCTGGATTTATATGACGGAGTGTATGATGAAGAAATCCGTGAATTTGCCCGTGGAGCAAAAGAGTTTGGTCATCCCTTCCTGTTCCGTTTGAACAACGAAATGAACAGCGACTGGGTCAATTACTCCGGTGTTGCCGCTCTATCAGACCCTGAAATTTTCATTGCCAACTGGCAAAGAATCTATCGCATTTTTGAAGAAGAAGGGGTGGATAACGCCATCTGGATTTTCAATCCCAATGCAGAGGACTGCCCTCCCTGTCATTGGAACTCCTATATTTCCTATTACCCGGGCAATAAATATGTTCACATGATTGGGTTGACCGGTTATAACACAGGCACCTATTATGCTGAACTTTACCACGAAAAATGGCGTACCTTTGATGAAATCTATCGGGAGCCTTATGATAAGTATATGAATGTGTTTTCTGAATTTCCCTTTATCATTACCGAATTTGCTTCCAGCTCTAAAGGCGGTGACAAAGCGGAATGGATTACACAAATGTTTTCTTCCATCAAAGAGTATCCCAATATCAAAATGGCTCTTTGGTGGTCCAGTGCTGACTACGATATGCGGGAAGAGTTTTATAAAACCCTGGCTCGCCCCTACTGGCTGGATGAAACGGAAGAAACCACAAAGGCGTTCCGTGAAGGAGTTAAGGAATACAAATAACCTGACGATGGAGGGATTGCTATGTTTGGTGAAAAGAACAAAAAACTTGGATTTGGTTTTATGCGTCTTCCCATGAAGGGTGACGATGTGGATTATGAACAAACTTGCCGCATGGTAGACTGCTTTTTAGAAAACGGGTTTTGCTATTTTGATACTGCAAAGGGCTATATCGACGGCAAAAGCGAAATTGCGCTAAAAAAATGCCTGACCTCCCGTTATCCGAGAGATCGCTATCTCCTGACCAATAAGCTTTCCACCAATTTCTTTGATTCCAAGGAAGAAATCCGTCCCCTTTTTGAAGCACAGTTAAAGGCATGCGGTGTGGATTATTTTGATGTTTATCTGATGCATTCTCAGAATAAAAATCTATACGAAAAATATAAAAAATGTGAAGCTTATGAAACTGCATTGGAATTAAAAAAGGAAGGGAAAATCAAGCATTTTGGTATTTCCTTTCACGACACACCCGAAATACTGGAACAAATTTTAACCGATTATCCTCAGATTGAAGTTGTGCAGATTCAATTTAATTACGCGGATTTTGAAAATCCTTCTGTTCAATCCAGAAGATGCTATGAGGTTTGCCGTAAATTTCATAAGCCCGTGATTGTGATGGAACCGGTAAAGGGCGGAAGTCTTGTCAACCTCCCCCCCGAGGCGCAGGCTGTTTTAGAGGAACTGCAAAGGGGCAGCGTTGCAAGCTTTGCCATTCGGTTTGCTGCCGGGTTTGAAGGAGTTCAAATGGTACTCTCCGGCATGGGCAGTATGGAAATGGTGGAGGATAATGTAAAAACGCTGAAACACTTTTCTCCTTTGGATCAAAGGGAACAAGAGGCAATTAGAAAGGTATGTACCATTCTTGATTCTCTGAAGCTGATTGCCTGCACTTCCTGTCGTTA
>JAZNYR010000192.1:0-2879 GCA_045594525.1 Clostridia bacterium
TGTGCTTGTTCTTCGGTTAAGGTTCCTTGTTTGAAATCCCGCTCCATATAAATATCAAGAAAAGTACTGACGCGGCCCAAAGACATAGCTGCACCGTTTTGCTCCTTGATTGCAGCAAGGTATGCAAAATACAGCCATTGAATGGCTTCTTTTGTATCCTTTGCAGGAAGGCTGATGTCATATCCGTAGGACAGTGCCATCTCTTTTAATTTTTTCAAAAAGTCAATTTGACGAAATACTTCTTCTCGTAATTTAATGATTTCTTCGGACATGTGCTTTTTTGTCAGTTCGCGGGTATCTTTTTCTTTTTCTTCAATGAGTTTGTCAACCCCGTACAAGGCAACCCGTCTGTAATCGCCGATAATTCTTCCTCTGCCGTAAGCATCAGGAAGACCTGTAATAATTCCGCTTTTTCTTGCTTTTCTGATTTCATCGGTATAGACACGGAACACGCCGTCATTGTGCGTGGTACGGTATTTAAATTCGCTTTCAATTTTAGGAGATAATTCTTTGCCGTAGCTTTTGCAGGCATCACGACACATACGGATTCCGCCAAAGGGATTCACCGCACGCTTTAAGGGAACATCTGTCTGCAGTCCTACGATTAACTCCTTATCCTTGTCCAGATATCCGGGAGGGAAGGTGGTTAAAGATGCAGCGGTTTCCGTGTCGATTTCATAGACACCTCCACGGTTGCGCTCCTCCTGTAAAAGCTTGTCCAATTTTTCCCGCAGCTCATTTGTTCTGGAGGTAGGTCCTGCCAAAAAGGCAGAATCTCCTTCGTAAGGCGTATAATTTGTTTGAATAAAATCACGGACATTGATGGTTTCTTGCCAGATTCCCGGTTTAAAATCCATAACAATTCCTCCTTTCTTAAGTAAAAAGGGCAGACTCAAAAATGAGTCTGCCCAGACGGTCGGCATGAAGCAAGTCAGGGCATTTTTGCTCATTCTTGCTACAAGTCTTGTGTTCCCTTGTGGTACCCCACAAAACTCCGTCAGTTGCACAAGACTTTGTGTTGTATTCTAATTATACACCATATCTTGTACAATGTCAAGCATTATTTTTACCAAGTTCGTTCTTTTTTTAAGGGTTTGGTGTAATCCTTGACCAAAAGGGCACGAACATAGCCCCGATCCTTGGTGGTAGAGTCGATATAAAATCCTCTTGCATAGTAAAAACGAACCAATGAGGTGACAGTAGATGCAGTATGAAGAATCAATTTTTCTACACCGGCATCCAGCATGGTACGGTCAACTACATTCATAAGTGCCTTTCCGATCCCGTTACTTTGAAAAGCAAGACGAACACCGAAACGGCTTAAATATGCTGTTTTATCGTTTTTTACATCTACACGGACACTTCCTACAGGAATCCCGTCGATGAACGCTACAAATACATATTTATTTTCGATATCGTGAAGAATATCTTCTTCTGATTCGTTTAGGGCTTCTGTGTTTTCAATCCCTGCCATTTCCACATATTTTTCAAATGCTTCTCTGGTTACTTCTAAAATGAAAGGAATATCTTCCGGAACTGCCTGACGAATTTGAAATCCTTTGTCTGTTGTAATCAAGATTGAACCCTCCTTAGTCAGCCATCAGTAATGCCATAATTGCTTTTTGGGTGTGCAGTCTGTTTTCTGCTTCGTCGAAAATAACGGATTGAGGACCGTCGATGACTTCTTCGGTTACTTCATAACCGCGGTAAGCAGGAAGACAATGTAAAAAGATTGCATCCTCTTTCGCGTGTTTCATAAGTTCTCCGTTTACCTGATAGTCTTTAAACACCTTCAGCCGTTCTTCTTTGGAGCCTTCCTGACCCATGCTGAGCCAAGTGTCTGTGTAAACTGCATCTGCATCACGGATTGCCTGAACAGGGTCATAGGAAATGTCAATGACAGCTCCCGTCTTTTTCGCATCTTCTTTTGCGTTTGCAACCACTTCTTCGTTGCATTCAAACCCTTTGGGGGTAGCAACAGAAACATTCACCCCTAATTTTGCACCGGCGTAGAGAAGGGAGTGGGTCATATTGTTGCCGTCACCCAAATAGGCAAGTTTTAATCCTTCCAGTTTTCCCTTGTGTTCGGTAATGGTCAGCATATCGGTAAGCGCCTGGCAGGGGTGTAATAGGTCTGTAAGACCGTTGATAATCGGAAGAGAACCAAATTTAGCTAAATCTTCTACATCACTTTGTTCAAAGGTTCTGATCATGATACCGTCTAAATAACGGGAAAGAACATTTGCTGTATCGTAAATGGTTTCCCCGCGGCCTAATTGAATGTCATTGGAAGATAAAAAGAGTGCGTGACCTCCCAATTGATACATTCCCACTTCAAAAGAAACTCTTGTTCTGGTAGAAGATTTAGAAAAAATCATTCCCAGAGTTTTGTTTTTTAGGATGGGGTGGGGGATTCCCTTTTTTTGCTTTTCTTTTAAGTCTTGGGCAACAGACAAAATCTGTTTTGCTTCGTCTGTTGTAATGTCATGAATGGATAATAAATGTTTCATCGGATAACCTCATTTCAAAAAATGTATATTTATTCATTAATAATTGTGGTGAATACGGAAATAAATTCAGATGCCTGTTCTTTTGTTAGAATCAGGGGAGGAACCAGTCTGAGTGCTGTACCGCCTGCAGTTCCTACTAAATACCCTTGTTCAAACAGCTTTTGTTGATAAACCTTGGTATTGTCTGTTTCAATTCCTATCATTAAGCCCATTCCCCGAACTTCAATAATATGGGGGGAATTGATGTTTTCTAAACTTTCTTTTAAATATGCACCAACGGTTTTTGCATTTTCAAGCAAGTTTTCTTGCTCGATGCATTCCAGCACCGCAACACCGGAACAGCAGGCAAATCCGTTTCCGCCAAAGGTT
>JAZNYR010000193.1:0-2212 GCA_045594525.1 Clostridia bacterium
GACGAAAACGGTGAAGTTCCTGAAGATTTCTGGGATACCGAGCTGGAAGGGGAAGATGGGAAAACAGCCGCAGAAGTTGTGTTGGAAACAGCAATGGACGCTGCAGTCGAATTCCATATTTATAAAATTGAGGCGGATAAACAGGGGATAAAGTTGACTGACGAGGATCAGGAAACCATCGATTCTCAAAAGCAGAGCATGATTGATTCCTATGGGGATGTGATGTACGAAGCACAGTTAAAGGCTGCCGGCTTTACAGAAGATGTTTTTATGGATCTGATGACACTGAGCATGTATTCTCAAAAGCTGTATGAGAATTTTACAGAAGATCTGGATGACGAAACCATTAACAAGAACGCAAAAGATTACTTTAATGAAAATTACCTGAAGGCAAAGCATATTTTGATTTCCTATCAGGATGCTGCTACCGGTGAGCCTTTAGATCCTGAAGGTTTGGATGCAAAGGAAGCGTTGGTAGAAGAAGTTCAGGGGAAAATCAAGGCAGGCGCAAACTTTGACGATCTGATCAAGGAATATGGCGAAGACCCAGGTATGGAGGGAAGCCCTGAAGGTTATGTATTCACAGAAGGTGAAATGGTAGCCGAATTCTATGAAGGTACAAAAGCTCTGGAAATCGGCGCAATCAGCGAACCCATTACCTCTTCCTACGGTCAGCATATTATCAAAAGAGAAGCTTTGACCGATGCGGATTTTGAAACCTATGCAGAAAATGTAAAGAACATGGTTACAAGCGAAATGTTTGTTGAAAAGCTGGACGAATACAAAGAAGCTGCAAAAATTAAAAAAACCTCTGCTTATAAAAAAATTGATGTAAAAGCAATCATGGAACAATACGAAAGGGATTACGAAGAAGCTGCTGCCATCATCGAAGAAGAATACGCTAAGATGCAGGAAGAAACTGCTAAGATGCAGGAAGAAACTGCTGAAGATGAAGCAGCTGTACCCGAAGGAGAAGCTGTTCCTCAGGAGGAAGCAAACAAAGAAACAGAAGAACCTGCAGCTGAATAAAATATGCGATCAAACACTCCGGAGGCAAGCGGCTTTTGGAGTGTTTTTCTTTGGAGGAAGGGTAAATGCTGGAAAAAGAATTGTACGAAAGTGTAAAGCAGTTTTTAGAGGATTTGGGATTTCAGGTTCAGGCTGAGGTGAAGGATTGTGATGTGGTTGGGAAAAAAGGGGAAGATTTGGTCATTGTGGAACTGAAGCGGAATCTTTCTGTCAAACTCCTGACCCAAGCGGTACAGCGGCAAAAATTAGGCGCAGATGTTTATGTAGCGGTTCCAAAACCTGCCCGCTATCAGTATGATAAAAAGCATAAGGAATTATTACATTTATTAAGACGGCTGGAGTTGGGACTTCTTTTTGTGACGCCTGAAAAACAGCTTGTAGAGGCGGTCCTCCATCCTCAACCTCTGGATTTGAAACAAGTCCTGAATACGGGAAAGAAAAAAAGAAAAGTGCTGGAAAAGGAATTAGAGCTGCGACAGTTTAACATCAATCAGGGAGGAACCTCCAAGACGAAAATCATGACGGCATACAGGGAGCAGGCGTTGTTTGTTTGCTGTGCATTGTCAGAAAATACAACCTGTACTGCAAAAGAACTTTCATTTTTGACCGACATGGAGCAAACAAAGGTTTCTACCATGCTTCGGCGTAATTTTTACGGTTGGTTTGAACAACCTCAAAGAGGAATTTATTCTCTGACAGAGGAAGGCAAAAAGGCTATCAATCAGTATCCCGGTGTTGCCGCCTTTTATTTTAAGAAATTACAGGAAAGAAAAGAGTTTGAAACATAAAAACACCCCCCGAATGCATACATTGCACGGGGGGTATTTGTATGAAAAGACAGTATTTTCTTTTTATGTTTTTTATGACCTTGTTTGTTCTTTGGTGGTTTTGGTTTATGAAACATTATGCCATTTGATTTTCCTGTAAGATGTATTCCATAGAATCTACAAGAGCATTCCAGCTGGCTTCGATAATGTCGGTGGAAATCCCTACAGTTGTCCAGCTTTCTTTTCCGTTGGTGGATTCAATCAGAACACGGACACGGCTTTCTGTTGCTTTTTCTGTGTCGAATACACGAACCTTGTAGTCAATCAAGTAAACATCTTTGAGTTGAGGATAAAATACCATCAAAGCCTTTCGGAGAGCTTTGTCCAGTGCGTTTACGGGACCGTTTCCCAAAGCG
>JAZNYR010000194.1:0-3575 GCA_045594525.1 Clostridia bacterium
CCAATGCTTGTAACGCTGTTGGGAATGGTGATGCTTGTTAAGCTGTCACAATTATAAAATGCATACGCTCCAATCCTTGTGATGCTGTCAGGAATGATAATGCTTGTTAAGCCGGAACAATCCTCAAATGCAGAGTTCTCAATACTTGTGACGCTGTCAGGAATGGTAATGCTTGTTAAGCTGTAACAAGCATAAAACGCATCATCCCCAATACTTGTGACGCTGTTGGGAATGATAATGCTTGTTAAGCTGTAACAAGCACAAAACGCATCATCCCCAATACTTGTGACGCTGTCGGGAATGGTGATGTTTGTTAAGCTATGACATCCACTAAACGCATAATTTCCAATACTTGTGACACTGTCAGGAATGATAATGTTTGTTAAACTTTCACAATAAGCAAACGCATGATCTCCAATCCTTGTGACGCTGTCGGGAATGGTAAAGGATGAGTTTGTTTTTCCTAGTGTATATTGAATGAGTGTTGTTTTATTTTTGTTAAACAAATTTCCATCCACTGAAGAATAATTAGGATTGTTCGTTGCAACTGTAATGCTTGTCAAGCTAGGACAAGAAGAAAACGCATAATCCTCAATGCTTGTGACACTGTCAGGAATGGTAATACTTGTTAAATTGTCACAACCAGAAAACGCATCATCTCCAATGCTTGTAACGCTGTTGGGAATGGTGATGCTTGTTAAGCTGTCACAATTATAAAACGCATCATCTCCAATACTTGTGACCGGATATCCTCCCAATGAGTTGGGAATGGTAATATCTCCGCTTGCAGATGCTATGCAATCTATAATGGTGGCTTTACCGTTTTTCACGGTATAAATGTGGATTTCGTCAGGATTCATAAAACAAATGGTTGCATTGGTTAAATGCTCATTGTTAGAACTAATTGAAATCTGATTCCATTGTTCTTTGGAACCCTGATAATAAACATCGGTTAAACCGGAACAACCAGAAAACGCATACCACCCAATGCTTGTGACACTGTTGGGAATGGTGATGCTTGTTAAACTATCACAATTATAAAAAGCTTTACCTCCAATGCTTGTGACCGGATATCCTCCCAATGAGTTGGGAATGGTAATATCTCCGCTTGCAGATGTTATACAATCTATAATGGTGGCTTTACCGTTTTTCACGGTATAGGTGTAGATTTCTTCGGGATTCATAAAATGAATGTTTTCGTTGATTAAGGCATTATTGCCGAAACTAATTGAAATCTGTTCCCACTGTTCCTTGGAACCGTTGTAATAGACATCTGTTAAGCTCTCACAACCTTCAAAAGCAGAATCTCCAATACTCGTGACGCTGTTGGGAATGGTAATGCTTGTTAAGCTCTCACAACCTTCAAAAGCAGAATCTTCAATACTCGTGACGCTGTTGGGAATGATAATGCTTGTTAAGCTATAACAATCAGAAAACGCATAAGCTCCAATGCTTGTGACGCTGTCAGGAATGGTAATGCTTGTTAAGCTGTCACAATCATAAAACGCCGCATCCCCAATACTTGTGACGCTGTTGGGAATGATAATGCTTGTTAAGCTTTTACAACAAATAAACGCCGCATCTCCAATCCATGTGACGCTGTTGGGAATGGTAATGCTTAAGCTATAACAATTACGAAACGCATAATCTCCAATGCTTGTAACGCTGTTGGGAATGGTAATGCTTGTTAAACTGCCACAATTATAAAACGCACTATCCCCAATGCTTGTTACAGGGTATCCGCCTAATGTGGACGGTATGGTAATGTCACTGTTTGCAGGCGTGTGACATTCTGTAATGGTGGCTTTGCCGTTTACCACGGAATAACTGTAGATCTCGTCGGTGTATCTTGTTGCCCCAAAGGTAACGGTGGCGGGGAGCATGGCAAATATCAATACCATACACATAACAATGCTGACTGCTTTCTTCATAAGAAAACCTCCTTAAAAGTAAAATACAACAATGACATTATACCATATATCCCCAAGAAAGTCAAAACCTGTTCATATTCTTTTTTCTGACCGAATACAATGAAACCGGAAGGGAGGAAAGGAAATGGCATTATCTGATATTGACATTCTGGCAAGGATTATTCTGTGTGAAGCAGGGGGCGAGGGGGACAATGGGATGAAGGCGGTGGCGTGCGTAGTGATGAACCGTGTGAATGTGAGCTACGGTGAGTATGGAACCCTTCATACCATTCGGGAAGTCATCTTTCAGCCCGGTCAGTTTGATTGTGTGCGAGAAACCATCCGCGGGGCTTATAATCCCCAGAACATCTACAATATGCGCCCTGATCAGATTCATTATGATATTGCCAACTGGGCGATTGCAGGAAACAGGCTTAGTAATCTTGGGGTTGCCTTATGGTATTTTAATCCCTTTCAGCCAACCTGTCGGAGCTTTTTCCCTTCTCAGGTGGGACAGTTTGTGATTCGTGTAGGAGAGCATTGCTTTTATAATCCCACCGATGCCTATGCCGATACCTAATATGGAAAGGAGCCAAACCATGAATCGAAATTATTACGAAAAGCAAAGTCAATCCAAGGTGGCAACCAGTCAAACCGCCCAGCGGGAAATGCCCCCCGATCAGGGATTTACCACCCCGCCCCAACAGGATTTTAACACGGATGCTCTGCGGGGGTCCATGCAAAATTACTTGGCGGATAACATTGGGGAATATGTGGTCATTGAATTTTTGATTGGTACCACCATGATCATCAGAAAACAGGGAATTTTGTACTCTGTAGGAACGGGCGTGGTGACCCTTTATGATGAGGAATATGATAATTTCATTACCTGCGATGTCTTTTCTGTCAAGTTTGTTTATTTCTACCGTCCGGGACAGAGACCGGGAAGAAATTACAATGTATTGAACAACGGAAGCTCGGTCAATCATTATTTGCGATAAATTGTGTAATTGACAAATTTTATCAGTTGTGATACAATAAGAAAAAAGCAATGGAGGAATTACAAATGGATTGGATTACCATAAAAAACGAACTGATCACAGCAAAAATTGACCCTATGGGGGCGGAATTGAAAAGTGTTGTAAGAGGAAGTACGGAATTTATCTGGGAGGGAGACCCGAAGGTGTGGGGAGGAACCTCTCCTGTGCTGTTTCCTTTTTGCGGAAGATTGATTGATGAAACATTCACCTTTAAAGGCAAGGAATATTCCCTGCCCATCCACGGGTTTGCCAGCCGTATGGCATTTGAAGTGGAATCCTGCGAGGAAGACCGTGCTGTATTTTTATTAAAGTCCTCGGAGGAAACAAAGAAGAACTACCCCTTTGATTTTGAATTTCGGGTATTGTTTTCTTTAGACGGGGCAACCTTAACGGTTTCCTATCTGATTAAGAATTGCTCGGAAGGCCCCATGTATTGTTCTGTAGGTTCTCACGAAGCCTATGCCTGCCCCGAAGGAATCGAGGAATATACCATTTTGTTCGATCAAGAAGAGGAAATGGATATTCTGGATTTTGACGGTTTGATCCCTACCCAAGAAAAAATCTCTTTGATGGAAAAATCAAAGGAACTTCCTTTAAGTGATGATTAAGTCGGATCGTAGCCATG
>JAZNYR010000195.1:0-3634 GCA_045594525.1 Clostridia bacterium
AATCAAACTTACCATTCCAGCAATTCTGAAAAATCATAGATATAAAAATCAGCGATTCTTTTTATATCATCAATACTATCTTCGGACGATTCGTCATATACACCGCAAACCTTAATACCTGATTTTTTTGCTGTTTTATTCGCATTTAAATTGTCATCCAGAAATAAGATTTCCTCAATCGGTTTTCCGATTTTTTCTGCTGCCATTTTGTAAATTTCCGGATCAGACTTTGAAGTGTTGAAATCATCACAAGACCACACATTTGTAAAAAGGTTATATATTCCTAATCTTTTCAGACAGACATCCAACATCAGATGAGGACAGGCAGTTAAAATATTCAAATCTACATTTCTTGATTTTAATGTTCGCAGCGTTTCTATTACATTTTTCTTCGCTTCAATATGAAATTTATATTCATTCAACGCATACTCATTAAAAACGGAAAATATTTCTTCACCCGACATTTTCACTCCGAGTTCTTTGAAATATTGAACTGTCTGCTTATATCCCAAAGGAGTCATTGTTTCGATGATTTCTTTTGTATAAGGAATGTTGTTTCCTTTTAGAATTTTTAGTATAGCAGCTGCAAAAGTTGGCATTGAATCAACCAATGTTCCGTCAAAATCAAATAAGAATGTATGAAATTTCATTTATTATTTCTCCTGTTATTTTATTTGCCCTTATAAAAAATGGCTGCCTCACACCTTGCGAGACAGCCATTTTAAATCCTTAAAATTCAACTAAGTACTTTTTCATATTCTCAGTTGCTGCCGAGGCGGGTGCACTGATTGTGATAGTAAAATCAATATCAAACTTATTAGAAATTCCTTCCACTCTTTCTAAAAAGTCATCCATATCTTCCAAAGAACCTTGTGCACATTTCAATACGCTGTCAATAAAAATATGAGTTACATCAAAATCATGAGCAATTACACCTTCGATAAAGCCCAAGAAAATGTCCAGAGTTCTGATTTCAAACTGTTCTGTATCAATCAAACGAATGGGGTGTTTTAGGTCAAATGTAAAACGATTTCCCTTATTAATACATACAACCTTGCCTTTTTCGGTATTGAGCGCATCATTTGCCATCCGAATCAAAGCACCTGTCTTACCTGTTCCCTTTTCACCCATCATAATACGAATCATGTTAATTCCTCCTTTAGGTTGTAGATTGGTAAAAACTTACCTTGAAACTATTATACTATATATCTTGATAAAATTCAAGTATTTTTACAAAAAAAGTTGAAATTTTTTTGAAAATATTGTTTAAGATAAATAAAACCCGTCCACTCAAGGTGAACGGGTAATATTTTATTTTTGCAAACGAGCTTCTAAGGCTGCTTTTTGTTCCTCAAAGCCTGGTTTTCCGAGCAAAGCAAACATATTTTTCTTGTATGCCTCTACCCCGGGCTGATTAAACGGATTTACCCCCAACAAATATCCGCTGACACCGCACGCCTTCTCAAAGAAATAGAACAAATAACCAAGGTAATATGCAGTCATTTCAGGAACAGTAATCATCAGGTTGGGAACATTCCCGTCAGTGTGAGCTAAAATCGTACCAAGGCATGCCTGCTGATTTACAAAATCCACACTTTTTCCTGCCAGAAAATTCAAGCCGTCACCGTCATCCGTTTCTGCCTCAATGGTCAGATCCAATTTCGGCGTATCAAAACGAACCACTGTTTCAAACAAATTTCTCATACCGTCCTGAATATACTGCCCCATGGAGTGAAGGTCGGTAGAAAAATCAACAGCTGCAGGGAAAATGCCTTTGCCGTCTTTTCCCTCGCTTTCGCCAAACAATTGCTTCCACCACTCAGCAACATAATGATAGCCGGGTTCATAATTTACCATAATTTCAGTTGTTCTGCCCTTGCGATAAAGTGCATTTCTGGCTGCTGCATAACTGTGGCATGCATGCATTTCGTCACCCTTAAAATCAGCGCAAGCGTCCTGAGCACCCTTCATCAGTTCCTGAATATCCACACCGCTTACTGCAATTGGCAAAAGACCAACTGCTGTCAGGACAGAAAATCGTCCGCCCACATTATCAGGGACAACAAAGGTTTCATATCCCTGACTGTCCGCCTGAGTTTTCAGCACGCCTCTCGCTTTGTCGGTAGTTGCATAAATTCTTTTATTCGCTTCTTCCAAACCGTATTTTTCAATTAACAGTTTTTTAAACACACGGAATGCCAATGCAGGTTCCGTTGTGGTGCCCGATTTCGAAATGACATTAATAGAGAAATCACGGTCTCCTACAATCTCAATCAATTCTTGCAAATAGGTTGAGCTAATGGAATTTCCGGCAAAATAGATATCGGGAGTTTCCTTCTTTTTCTGATTGTAAAAAGGCGACTGCAAAAATTCAATGGCCGCACGGGCACCCAGATATGAACCGCCAATTCCAATCACGATCAGCACTTCTGATTCCTTCTTAATTTTTTCTGCTGCAGTTAAAATTCTTTCAAATTCTTCTTTGTCATAATCGTACGGAAGATTGACCCAACCCAAAAAGTCGCTTCCATCGCCTGTCCCCTCCATTAAAGTTTTGTTTGCCAGAGCGATCTGGTCTTTCATGCTGTCCATCTCGTGAGCAGACAATCCACTGTTAGACCAATCAAAAGAAATTTTTTTCATAAGACATCACCTTTCTGTATTAAAATATTTCTTTTTTTACTTTTTCAACCGTTTTCATGACAACATACAACACAGGAGCTTGAATTACACAAGCAGCAAATTTTAACAATGCGCGAATAAAAAACCACATCCAGCCGTTCGAACCGTATAACAATATCAGCCATAGGGTTGTCATACCGATTTCAACCACAACAGTATCAATCACCTTTGCACAAATGGCTTTTAATAAGGTTACTTTTTTTCCGTAAAAGAAACAGGCAAAAATCACACCGCTGACCATTGGGTTTAAGGCAAACCAAAAGCAATAAGGTCCGTCTGTGTACAAAATATAACTGGTAATGTCTGTTACAAACCCTGCAGCAGCGTTTACCACAGGACCAAACAATTGGGCAATCATGCCTGATGCAAGAAACCCGAAGGATACTTGAAAATCAGCGGTAAAACGAATGGTTGCATAGGCAGATAACACAACGCCTACTGCAATCAGCATTGCTGTTGTAACCAGACTTTTTGGATTTTTCAGTTCTTTTGCAGATTGTCGAAACAGATTCATGATAAAAACCTCCTCTCAAAATTTACCGTTACTCCTCCGAGAGGCTGTCCTCATGATTAGTAACAGCGGGATGCAACATTTGTATCGCAAATCCGAAGATTTTTCGTTCAGGCGGCAACTCCCCGTCCCCCTGACACTCACAAAGAAAAACTTTGTATAACGCACAAATGCCTACTCTGTTTTGTTTCTATTACTATTATATACCAATTTTTTCAAAAAAGCAATATACTTTTCCAATTTTTAAAGAAGCTGTAGCAAAATAATTTTGTTTTGCTACAGCTCCGTTGGGGTTAGAGAAAAACAGTGCAGAATGAACAAACTGAGCAAAAGCATGGCAAAGTCATGCTTTTGGTTGCACAAAGTCGTATGTGGATACGACGAGAGGCGATGTTTGTTTATAGCATAAAGCAATTGAATCAGCGAAATTCTACAGCCCCT
>JAZNYR010000196.1:0-5435 GCA_045594525.1 Clostridia bacterium
TTTACCCTTGAAAAATGAGTGTGCTTTTTTGAAGGATTCCAATACATCCTGTGTAATCAACGGACCGTTGGAAGGAATATGGCAGGAATGCACAATATCTCCTTTTTTGATTATCCCTTTATAATCATCGTAAGGAAATTCGATGGTGTCATACTGAAGTCTCCCCAAGGCGAACCGCTCCAACACAAAATAACCGCGAAGCCATCCGATTGTTTCTGTTCCCCAGATTTGATTCCATTTTTTACACTCCATCAACTTAATCTTCAAATCTCTCATGGTATGCCAGAACAGGTCATCGGGCAATTCTTTTATGTAATAAATTTCATGCAACGGATCCACGCACAACAGCAAAAAAACCATGTCAACCGTATATCGATGAAATCCTGTTTTCTCTGCCAATTCATCTAAAATAGTATCATAATCTTTACTTCCGAAAAAAGCGTCCATTGCCAATGCAAGCTGTTCGTTTCCATCCTCCGATGTCACAATGGCATCAAAGCACTCTCCCAAACAGTCAATCCCTTCTTTTGGAAAATCCAATCGATTTGCTATTTCTCTAATCATTCTTTATCTCTCCTTATCGTTAAAAAACAAACGGTTTTGTTCTGTTTTAAGCCCTTCTTTAAATGCATCTAATGTTTTATCTGTTTCGTCTAACCAGTAAGGTCTTGCCACCGTCTTTGGTTTTTCAGGGTCAAAATCTGCAAAATGAAACCATACTGCCAATTTAATATTGGGATAGTCTTTTATCTGTCGAAACATCTTTTCAATCCATTTCTCTTTATCCCCGCCTATGGAACTGGATGCAAATTCCGTGATCATCCAAGGGTATTCAGAAAAATAAGGTTCTGTGCGATCTTGAATCCGATTGTAGATTACATCAAATTCCCGCCAAGTTTCATTTTTGCTTTCCTTGTAGTAGCTCCCTGTATTATAGCCTGTAATCCCAATCAGTTGCACATACTCGTCTCCCGGGTAGTACGCCATAAAATGATTCCAATTTGCGGGAGGATAATCACGGTCGTT
This sequence comes from Clostridia bacterium, assembly GCA_045594525.1. Taxonomy (GTDB): domain Bacteria; phylum Bacillota; class Clostridia; order HGM11514; family HGM11514; genus SIG438. The sequence goes on from JAZNYR010000196.1 coordinate 1,027, forward strand.
GGGATTAAAAATCCAGATTGCATTATCCACCCCTTCTTCTTGGAAGATTCGATAAAATCTTTTCCATACCTCTATGTATATATCAGGATCCTCCATGACGGTTACCCCTGAATAATTGGTCCAGTCCGAATTCATTTCGTTGTTCAGTCGGAACAAAAAGGGATGTCCGAATTCTTTTGCTCCTCTCGCCATTTGTCGAATGGTTTCATCCTCCAAACCACGGTACACAGACAATTGGGGTGTAAATCCAAATAATTTCTCGTTACTGTATCCCGATAACTGACAAGTCAGCTCTACAATTTTGCCTTCTTCATAATTTTTCTGCATGAATTCTACGGGAAAAGCATCACCATAAGGCAGATAATACAGCACAACAGGAAATGTAAAATCCAACTTTTGCTCCAGTTCAGGAATCATGTGATTTGTCCCCTCGGTCAGCATTTTGTCGGCAAAAATACCCCAGTACACCGAATCGGAAGTTTGAATTTTTCGGTACACTTCTTTTGTTTCTTCCGACCAGTTATCAGGAATCACAGGGCTGTGCTTTATCGTATCATTCCCCTTGCCTTCAGAACGGAAATAAGTAAAACTGTTTAGCAATTCATCTACCCGTTCTTCTATGGGATAATCATTTGGATAACGAAGCATAATGCGATAAAAAAGCTTTGTACCCGTTGGGATAAATGCATAAGTATAATGTTCCTGTCCGCCCACAGAAAACCAATACGACCCGTCAGGACGGTTGGTTACTGGTGTAGTAAGGGTAAGACCGTTTTCTTTCAAATGAGCTTCGTCTGTCATAAAACGGTCAAAATACCAACTGCAGTAATGACGCGTGTCTTCTTCCGTGGAATATTCTCTGGAAATTCGAATCAATAAGTCACCTTCTTGAATTTCCGTTACAAACAAGGAACGGGACATATCCACAACCGCATTCCGAGAAAGCACAACAGAAAAGCCGTTTGCAAAATCAACCAGTTTTTTCCCGTCTTCACACTGTTCAATCCGATAAGTTTCTTCTGTTTCCGATATTCCTTTGTATGCGGGTAATTGCCAATTGCACAAAGCGATTTTCAGCTCATCCTTCCACTTCATTACTGTTGCATTCTGTCCCTGATACAGAACATAAAGACAGCAACAAGAAATCACGATTAAAAATAATATTCCAAATAAAATATTTCGTTTCAACTTCATTTCCTCAAAACTTTATAATAAATATTCTCTGATTTGCCGTTCCGTTTCTTCCACTTCTGCCAAAAAAGCATCAGCACTGATCCGAAGGGCACCGTTTCCAATAATAATTAACTGTTCCAAATGATCCGAGGTTGCCACGCGGACACGGTGTTTTTTACCCAATTCATGGGTCGCCTTTTCTATATACATATCCGCCGTTTCTGCTTCTTTCGTATAAACCACATGAATGTTGCACACCTTTTCCACAGAGCGAACTCCCCCTTCCACCCGATATGCGTCAAACACAATAATTGTCTCGCATTGGTGGTATCCTTGGTAATTACAAATTCTGTGAATCAGGGTTTCCCGTGCCAAATCCATATTTTTTTCAGCAAGGTTTCGCAGTTCTTCCCAAGCGTGAATAATATTATATCCGTCAATCAGCAAATATTCCTTTCCCGACAAGGCGGGTTTTTGCTTTGGGGGTTTCCATTCGGAAGGCCGCTGCCTTTTTGTTTGAAAACTCTGCAAGGTAGGACGCTTGACGGGACCGTAGGTCATTTCAAAAATTTTCATCAGTTCCTCATCAGAGGCAAGACGATTCACATACCCCACCGCTTTTTGAACCCGAACCTCCTCCGGTTCCAAACGAATACCGCTGTCAACATGCTGATACTCCGGCACTTCATCCCATTTCACAACAAATCCTGCACCATGAGAGCAAAACACAGAATCTGCTGTATTTTCCAAATCTTCATCAGGATGATAATTCAGTTCTTGCAATACCTCTTCTTGATTATGACAGGGCTCGTATCCTTTCAGGAAATAAGAAATCCGTCCCCTGCCCTTTGTGTAGCCTATCAACTCCTGCTGATAACTGCGGATTTTCACAGCAGGAACACTTCCTGTCAAAAGGGTGGTATCCTCCCTTGTTTCGGGAGGATCAAAGGTTCCGCCCATTTGCTGAATGTCAGACATGGCTCTGCCGATACAATCCGTTGGAACCTCCAATTTAAACTGAACCCAAGGCTCCAACAACACACTTTTTGCACTTCGTAACCCCTGACGGATAGCACGATAGGTTGCCTGACGAAAATCTCCCCCTACCGTATGCTTTTGGTGGGCACGGCCTGCCACCAAGGTGATTTTCATATCTGTAATGGGTGCACCTGCCAAAACGCCAATATGCTCTTTTTCTTGTAAATGAGTGAGAATCAGCCGTTGCCAGTTTTTGTCCAGCACATCCTCACTACACACGGCTTCAAATACCAAACCGCTCCCCGGTTTCATAGGTTCTAACAGCAAATGAACCTCGGCATAGTGTCGCAAAGGCTCGTAATGTCCTACACCAATCACCTTTTCCATAATGGTTTCTTTATAAGCGATACTGCTGTAAGAAAAACTAACCTCCATATTAAATCGTTTCCCAATCACTCGTTTTAACACTTCTAACTGCACTTCTCCCATAATTCTGAAATGAATTTCCTGTAATGGTTCATTCCAGACAATGTGAAGTTGCGGGTCTTCTTCCTCTAATAACTTTAATTGATTTAAGGCAGTGTGCACATCTGTCCCATCAGGAAGAATCACCCGATAATTGAGGATTGGTTCCAACGCAGACTCGTCAGAATCAACCTCTGCCCCCAGACCCTCTCCGGCATAAGTAGAGGTAAGTCCCGTTACGGCACAGACCGTTCCCGCTTCTACCTGTTGTTTTAATTCAAATTTCGAGCCGGAATAGAGGCGAATCTGATTCACCTTTTCCGACCAGTTTTTCCCGTTAAGCAGTTCCTTTACCGTTAAAGTACCACCCGTAATTTTCAAGTGCGTCAACCGTTCCCCCTGAGGATCCTGGGTAATTTTAAATACCTTGGCACCAAACGACTTGCCGTATTCCTCCTGTTTGGTATATTGTTCCAAACCCTTTAACAGTTCCTCTACCCCTTCTGATTTTAAGGCAGAACCAAAAAACACGGGAAATACATTGCGATTTCTGATTGTCTCCTGAATATCCGATTCCCCAAAGGGTCTTCCCTCCAAAAAGGCTTCCATGAGCATTTCGTCACACATTGCCAGTTCTTCTTTTATGTCTTCTTGCTCCAAATCACTAAAATCAACGCAGGAAGCATTCAATTTTTCTTTTAATTCCTGCATCAGTTCCTGCGGACTTTGATAAGATAAGTCCATTTTGTTTACAAATAAAAACACAGGTATCCCATACCGAATCAAAAGCTGCCATAAGGTTTCGGTGTGACTTTGCACTCCGTCCGTTCCGCTGATGACCAATATGGCATAGTCAAGGACCTGCAGTGTCCGTTCCATTTCTGCAGAAAAGTCAACATGACCAGGTGTATCTAAAAGAGTTACCTCTGTTTTTTCCATAGAAAATACAGCCTGATTGGAGAAAATGGTAATTCCCCGATCCTGCTCAATTTCGTGTGAATCCATAAAGGCATTGCCGTGATCCACACGCCCTAATGTTCTAAGTAAGCCCGACCGGTATAAAATCGCCTCTGAAAGAGTGGTTTTTCCCGAGTCCACATGGGCCAAAATTCCTATGGTTATTTTTTTCATATAATCAACCGTTTCACATCAATCTCAAGTTTTTTCGTTTACACCTATTGTATCATAAAACAAGTTGATTATCAAGTACCTTCCCTTATAAAAATTCTCTGATATCCACCGCAAGCTTTTCTTCCAGATTGATGAGTCTTTTGGTGATGTCTTTTGAAACTTCGTCAGCTGCTTCGTACTGGTTCAAATATTTGTTCAAGGATTTTACACCCATGTTGCACCCATCGGTCATTAAGTCTGCGATAGTTCCATCGCTTTCGTTCATTGCAAGTTTCATATTTGTTTTCATCCAGGACATTCCCTTTGCCATGGGGTTAGGCTCTTTTCCGTCATCGTGATACTGGTTCAACCGCCTGTCAATTTCACCGTCAAGCTTATCATGCTCATCCTTACATACGGTTAATCTGTCTTTCAATTTTTCATTACTGACATAGGGTAACACATCATCAATAGCCGAAATTCCCATTTTAACCCCTGCGTCACATTCTCTCAAAAGTTTTATTGTATCTTGCTCGATCATAAACAACAACTCCTTTATCATGATTTCATAAAGGAATATTCCCAAAAAACAACTTAATATACCTATCGACACGCTGGCAGACCGGGAAAAGAAAGGGATATTTTGTCAAAATGAATCGCAGACAGTACGGTGGTACGGTAAG
>JAZNYR010000197.1:0-2341 GCA_045594525.1 Clostridia bacterium
AACTTGTCTTCCTAAGACCGCTTGGCCTCCGACTTTACATACACCATTTCCCAAAAATCATGTTTTTCCGGGGTGTGAGAAAATCCCTTGCCGAACTCAAAGTAATAAATGCTGTGAAATCCGTCAATCGTGATTTGATTGTTCACTTGTTTTAATGGAAACATACAACCCTCCGGAAAAAATGATAAATTTATCGTAGATATTGCTAAAGACTTTTCTTTCCATATATTATATAATAAAATATGACGAAAGTCAACAAAACTATTGTGAAAAGAGGAATGTTGTTATGGATTTTTTGAGTACTGTAAAGGGTAGTCTGCTTGAAAACTTTTTCCCCAAGGGATGGGACATGGAAAAAATTGATGCTTGCTGTGAAAAAGGCGTAGCAAGAGAAGATTTCTGGCACAAGGATTTTCACCCTGTTGAATGTGACAATATCAATGATTTTGACACCTATATGGGTCATGAAATTGCATTGCAGATTAAAAATGCAAAAGACGCAGGGCAGAAGTTGGCAATGATTCTGCCTGTAGGTCCTATGGGAATGTACAAATGGGCAGTTTATTTTCTGACCCAGTGGAAGGTTGACTGTAAGCATGTTTATACCTTCAACATGGACGAATGGTCTGATTCTGAAGGAAATACTCTTTCTTCTGACAACACCGCTTCCTTTGAATACAGCATGAAGCAGGCGTTCTTTGATAAGCTGGGAGAATACACCGTTCCTGCCAATCAGAGAAACTTTGCTACAAAAGATAATCTGCCTACTTATCCTGAAAAGATTGCCGCACTGAAAGCAGAAGGTGCAAAATTGGTATTGGTATTCGGGGTCGGCAGAATGTGTCACATTGCATTCTGGGAACCTCATTTTGCAGATGAATTTGCAACAGAGGCAGAATGGAAACAGCAAAATTACAGAATTGCGGCAAAGCTCCATCCTCTGACCATTGAACAAAATGCGCTCACCAGCTTTAAGAGCAGAACCACTCTGGTTCCCTGCCGTGCAAACACAGTAGGCCCGGGACTTTTCTTGCAGGCTGATTATATCATCGGCGGATGTGACGGAACTTTGGGTCGCGGCATGGGCTGGCAGGGTATGAGCTTCTTAACCACTCTCCACTATGGTCCTGATATGAATATTACTTCTACTTATATGCCCACTATGCCCGGTAAGCTGTTCTATCTGAAAGAATTGGCAGGTCCCCTGACCGCTGAATGTAACTAATGAGGGATGAAAATGATTGATGTTGCATGTGTAGGAATTTTGGTTGCAGATGTGATTGTAAGTCAGGTGGACACAATGCCCGAAAAGGGGATTTTGTGCCCCGTCGATTCTATTGAATTGTTTAACGGCGGAAATGCAATGACGGCGGCAATCAATCTGAAAAAAATGGGACAAACCTCTGCCATCATCGGAATGGTAGGGCAGGACAGATTCGGAGATTTTCTGGCAAGCTGTCTGGAGCAGTATGAGGTTTGTACTGAAGGATTAAAGCGTACCGATAAGGCTCAAACCTCTGCATCTACTGTGTTGATTTCAGAAGGTGGGGAACGGAGCTTTTGGCATTGTGTGGGAGCAAACGGCATCTTCTCCATTGATGATATTGATATGGAAATTGTCAATCGGGCAAAAACCGTGTTCGTCACAGGCTCCTTTCTTATGAATACCTTTGACGGTGCCCAGACTGCAGAATTTTTAAAGCGGTGTAAGGAGCTTGGGAAAACCACAGTTTTGGATGTTTGTTGGGATAGCAAGGGAAGATGGGGCACATTGCTCAATCAAGTGCTGCCCTATCTTGATATCTTTATGCCCAGCATTGACGAGGCAAGAGAAATTGCTAAGAAGGATACCGTTGAGGAAATGGCGGAAACCTTCTTAAAGCTGGGAGCAAAATCTGTGGTCATTAAATGCGGTTCTGACGGATGTTATCTGCGTGAAAGCTTGGATGCAAAAGGCGTGATGTTGCCTGCCTGCAAGGGAGTGACAGCGGTGGATACCACCGGCGCCGGGGATAGTTTTTGTTCCGGATTCTTGGCTGCTTTCTCACGGGGAATGGATCTTAAAGAGTGTGCCCTGATGGGAAATGCAACGGGAGCTCACTGTGTTATGGAGCGGGGGGCTACCACGGGAATCAAGAGCTTTGAAGAAATGTATGAATTTATGCGTCAACAGAAGGCGTAATTGGGAGGCGAAACAATGAATGTATTAGCAATCGGGTGTCATCCTGATGATATGGAAATCAACTGCGCGGGAACTCTGGCAAAATGTGTTGCCCGTGGAGATAAAGTAACGGTTTGTCATGTGGCAAACGGGAATTTGGGTCATGTGATCATTCAGCCT
>JAZNYR010000198.1:0-2396 GCA_045594525.1 Clostridia bacterium
GTTTTCGTAACGATTACAGGCTCCGATGAAGAAGAAGCCGCAACAGCAATAGAAGAATTTTTCTCTCAAAATCTTTAGGAGGACTATAAATGCTGCAATTTAACGGTAACGGCGTATATGAAGCGATTGCATTTGGAAAAATTCGTATTTTCAAACGGGAAGAATTTTCTGTAAGAAGAATTCATATCGAGGATAATGAGTTGGAAAAACAGCGTTATGAAAGTGCGAAAATGGAGTCAATCAGACAACTGGAAGAAGTTTATGAAAAGGCATTAAAAGAGGTGGGCGAAACCAACGCCCAGATTTTTGAAATTCACAGTATGATGCTGGAAGATGAAGATTATAATGAATCAATTTACAGCATTATTGATACGCAGATGGTAAATGCCGAATACGCCGTTGCAGTTACTGCAGATAATTTTTCGGAAATGTTTGCTGCGATGGACAATGGTTATATGCAGGCAAGAGCCATTGATGTAAAAGATATTTCCAATCGAATTTTAGCAAATCTTATGGGTGAATCAAATGCTGCAACAGCAAACAAAAAAGTAATTCTTTGTGCCGACGACCTGACACCAAGCGAAACCGTTTCCATGGACAAGGAAAATATTTTAGCGTTTGTAACAGCACATGGATCTTCTAATTCCCATACCGCCATTTTGGCAAGAAATATGAACATCCCTGCTATCATCGGTGTTGGAGATGAATTTTTGAATCAGATTCAAGACAATGATGATGCAATTGTGGACGGTTTTACCGGGGAACTTTTTATTAATCCCAATGAACAAACCACTTTACGACTATTACGAAAACAGAAGCAAGACGAGGAACAAAAACGGCTGTTGGAAGAATTAAGAGGAAAGGAAAATAAAACAATTGACGGCACAAAAATCAATGTATATGCAAACATCGGTAGTGTAGATAATATTGGTGCAGTGCTGTTAAATGACGCCGAAGGAATCGGTCTGTTCCGAAGTGAATTTTTATATCTGGAAAATGATGATTTTCCTTCAGAAGAACAGCAATTTTCTGTCTATAAAAAAGTGTTGGAAAGTCTTCCCGGGAAAAAAGCAATTATCCGCACCATGGATATTGGAGCGGATAAAAAAGTGGACTATTTTCATTTAAAAAGGGAAGAAAACCCTGCTCTCGGATTCCGAGCAATCCGGATATGCCTGGCAAAGCCAGAAATGTTCAAAACCCAATTAAGGGCGCTGTACCGTGCATCTGTTTACGGCAGACTTGGTATTATGTTTCCTATGATTACAAGCGTCAACGAAGTAGAACAAATTCTTGCCATTTGCAATGAGGTAAAGTCAAGCTTGCAAACAGACGGTATTGAATATTCAAATTCTGTTGAATTGGGCATTATGATTGAAACACCTGCCTCTGCCATCATTAGTGATCAGCTTGCCCCTATGGTGGATTTCTTCAGCGTAGGAACAAATGATTTAACGCAATATACCCTTGCTTGCGACAGGCAGAATCCTGATATTGAGAGCTTTTGCGATACCCATCACGAGGCTATTTTGCGATTGATTGATTATGCTGCAAAAAATGCACATAAAAACGGCAAGTGGATTGGTATCTGCGGAGAACTTGCCGCAGATACCACCCTCACCGAAACATTTCTACGAATGGGCATTGACGAACTCTCTGTCTCCCCCGGATTTATTTTAAAATTACGGGATGTGATCAGAAATATTGATTTGAATAAAATTTAAAAAAGTTCTATTTCATATCCTGCTTCAAATATTTCTTCGGAATTGATATTAATGATATAATCACGCATTGAAATATCACCTTCAAAGTCATCTCTGTCGCATCTTCCGTACCATGGCTCGATGCACACAAAGGGTGCGTTCTTTTTCGCAGGAGACCACAACCCAAACAACGGAGCTTCAAATCGTACCGTCACATAAGGGTTCTTTTTACTGTCACAAAGAGAAACCTCTTTTACCTGGCGGTTTTCAATGATAAGTGCATCCTGATCAAACATTGTATTTTCAATCTTCACATATCCGTCATTTTTTAACTGATACTCCTCCCCTGATATATATAAACCATTTTCATTAATCAGGTGATAGGTAATATCATTTTTGTGGTCAAATTGAAAGTAATTTTCACCGTCTTTTAGTTGGAAAGCAGGATGTGCTCCGATAGAAAAACTCATGGTCTTCTGCCCCTTGTTGACTACCTTCCATTCTACTTTTATTTTCGATTCTATCAAAGTGTATTTTATGATGAGTTCAAACGCAAAGGGATATTTTTCCAGAGTTTCTTTGTCCGATTTCAAACAATATGTAATCGAATCTTCTGTCAATTCTAACAGCTCAAACTCACAATCTCTGGCAAATCCGTGTTGTCCCATAGGATATTCTTTGCCGTTAACTGTA
>JAZNYR010000199.1:0-6873 GCA_045594525.1 Clostridia bacterium
GCTGTCCAGATTAAAATAAGAGGGCGAAATCACCCCCAAAGATCCTTGGGCAATGGAGATATACTCCAACTGCTGACTGTGTGTTCCGAAAAATACATAACTCATGGCATAACGATCCGCCTTTGACAACACCTGAGATAAGGGAATGGATACCGTCACCGCACCCACCAACACAATATTTCTGATTTTACGAAATCCCGGGCTTTTTGTTAAAAAATCCAGTGCGGCTTCGGTGGATGCATCATAATCAAATAAATAAAAAACAATATCATAAGAACGGTCAGGATTTTCTATCATTTCTGTACGGAACATAAAAACACCTCATCCTTTTTTTGTTAGGATGAGGTGTTTTTTGAAATTTTATACCTTATTTTACTGAATTTCGGGCAGACTGGCAGCCGCAACGGACTGTCCGACTCTTCTGGAGCTTTCGTCAGGGATGTGTAGCTGAAGCTTCTTCGCAAGCTCGGGAAATTCCTGATCCAGAACTTCCTGTGCTCTCTCCAGCAGAATGGTACCGCCTTCACCGGAGGTAACTCTGCCCATAATCAGAACATGCTTCATATCATAGAATTCTGCGTAGAAAGCAATGGCATAGCCAAAATATGCACCAATGGTATCGTAAATCGCCTTCGCTCTTTCGTCTCCTTCCTTCATCAGTCCCTGAATCACTTTCAGTTTTTCTGCAGGAGACAGGTTTTCATCCAGTTCAATCCCTGCAAAGGGAGCCAGCTTAATGACGCCGTCCTGGGAGAAATATTTTACACCGCAACCGAAATCCCCGGACCATTCATCTACCATAGCGTCCTTGCAGAAATCAACGGGAACGAATGCAAGTTCGTTTAACCATCCCGTAATATTTCCCTGGGGATCAACATAACCGCCGGCTTCAGAGGTACCCATAGCAACACCTAAAACGGCATTGTCATTTAAGTCCATAGCACCTGCCAAGGCAGTCACATCCCCGTCGTTTGCAACTTCGATCGGAATGTTTTCACCAAGCTCCTTAGCCACATCAAGATACATATTCTTTACTTTTTTATCAAAGTCCTCATCGCTGACTTTTAAGAACAAGGATGCAACCATAATTCTGTTATCCACATAAACCCCGGCACTGGAAACACCGATCGCATCTACTCTGGGCATGTGAGATGCTGCAGTTTTCATAGCATCCAAAATGCCCTGATAGTGATAATCCGGGTCGGAATTGGTTTTGGGGAACCAGACTACCTCCTCAGAATATACACTTTCGCCATCGATGACAGCGCTGACCTTTCTGTCACTTCCGCCCGCATCAAAACCGATTCTGCAACCATCCAGGTGTCTGCCTACGGGGGCTGCTGCGGATTTATCCTTCGGCGCCTGGTCTATGGTACATACAATAACCTCAAACGGCTTTTCATACACTCTTTCCATAAAATAAACATCAAAACCACGAAGACCACCATCTATATATGCGGCTTTGATTTTTTCTCCCACTACATCGCTGCCTGCGATATAGATTTTATAACCGCCCACAACCCACAAAAGAGACTTTACCATTCTTTCAACAAATGCAAAGTTTTCTTCATCATGACCGGTACCGTCTTTAAAAATTCTCGTTTGATAGGTAACGGTATATCCCTTATTTCTTTCAACGCCAATGATAATGTCCTGCCCGTTTTCCTTGGTTGCTTCTCTCATTTCTCTGCAAACAACAGCCATAGGCAGAAATTGGGGGTCCAATTTAGCATTCACCTTAAGCTTCATATTTCACCGCTCCTTTCTTAATGGTCTTTTTTACATTAAATTCATGATCTAAAATGACAAGATCAGCATCCTTGCCAATCTCAATGGATCCTTTTTTATCACTGACGCCAATTGCCGCAGCAGGGTTTAAGGATGCACAGTTGACACATTCCCAGAGGGGAATGGAAGAATTGGTATAAACATTCCATACACCCTTGTTCATTTTCAGAACACTTCCTGCAACCGTTCCGTCTTCCAGACGGCAGACAATATCCCTGTAAATAATTTTGTTTCCGCCTAAAGTATATTCTCCATAGGGCAAGCCACCGGCAGGCAGACAATCTGTAATAAAGCAGAGCTTTCTGCCCTTCATCTTATATACCAAATCATAAAGAACGGGAGATACATGAAATGTGTCAACGATAAGCTCACAACTAATATCAGAATTCAAGGCAGCCGTTACCACACCGGGAGTGCGATGTGCCAGAGGTGTCATAGCATTGAAAAGGTGGGTGGTGTGACGCACGCCGTTTGCAATACCATCCATAGCCGTATCGTAATCTGCAGAGGTGTGCCCCATGGACATCACAACATCGGTATCTCTGCGGATTTCTCTTAATGCATCAAAATTTTCGGTGTCCTCTTCCGGTGCCAGAGTAATGATTTTGATAATATCGGCATACTCTTTTACAAAGCCGGCATCAGGAGCCAAAATATATTTGGGATCCTGTGCCCCTTTTTTGGATTCGCTGATGAAAGGACCTTCCGCATGAGCACCTAAGATTTCACTGCCCTCCCAGTCCTTGCTTTCTTCTTTTAAAGCTCTTAAAACCTCAAGAGACTTTTTGATTACCCCCATATCCACCGTCATTGTCGTAGGCAAATAAGAGGTGACTCCGTTTGCAATAATGCCGTTTGAAATTGTTCTGATGCTTTCTTCTTCACCGTCACAAACATCCTTCCCGAGATATCCGTGAATATGTAAATCAATGAAACCGGGAGTCACATATCCCCCATTTGCATCAATGATTTCACACTCTTTGGGAAGCTTGTCACAAGGCACAATACCCTCAATCACATCAGAGTAGTAAACTGCGCTGTTGTCAAGGATTCTGTCTTTTAAAACAATCTTACCGTTTACAATTGCTTTCATACATTTTTCCTCATTTCCGTATTTGAGTTATCACTTTAAATTATACCATAGTTTTTTTACAGATGCAAGGGTTTCAAATCAATTACCTTCTACACACCTACATTCAAATCAATTACCTTCTACATACCAACAATTTTCCAGAAATCATTGCAAATGCAAAAATCTTGTGTTATAATGCAGGTAGGAACACTCGATCAGAAAGGATGTGTCAATATGAAATTGAAAGAATTTTTGAAAGGCTTTTTCCTCGGCATCAAGAGCGGTATTTCCAGATTTATCGTGGCATTTGTTTGCTCAATCCTGTTTTACCTGACCATTGCCTATGCAATCATTTTTGAAACAAGTTCAGAGAAAATCATCATCCCCTTATGCATGACCTTTGCCCTGGTGGCGGTGTTGTCTGTATTTTTGAAAATCGCAGAGGAATACATCATGAAAAAGCTACACTACATTGTTCAGTATCTTCTGTGCGGCTTTTCGGGGCTGGTGGCATATCTTCTGATCAGGGAATTCTATGAATCCTTATATATGATTATGGCATATGCAGGAATTATGATTGCTCTGTTATGCTTTATCTTCTTCACTCTGATGCGCGAAGAAAACCGCGACAAAGCATTTCCGAAGTTGGTATCCTCCTTTGTGTTTACCTGGGCAATATGCAGTGTGGTTTCCGGTGGATTGGCAACCTGTATCGCAGCGTTTCAATCCCTCATATTCTCCTACGATGAAATGTATAAAATATATCTCCTTGTAATTTCTTTGGTAGCCATTGTGGGATTTGTCAATGTTTTTCTTTCCTTTATTCCAAAAAAGGATGTTCCTGTACAGCAGTCAAAGGTGTTCCGTATTTTTGTGTTATTCACAGGTCTTCCTTTATACATACTTCTGATTGGCATTTTACTGGTGTATCTGGCAAAAATTGTGATTACGCGGAATATGCCTGTAGGGGAAATTAACTGGTTTGCATCCTTTGCCTCCCTCTTCTTTATTTTCTTCTTGCTGAGCGTGAAGCAATACACCCAAAAAGCGGCAAAGCTGTTTGTAAAATTCGGCGGTTATTTCCTGATTCCTGTACTGATTATGCAGGCAATCGCCGTTTTTGAACGAATAGGAGCCTACGGTCTTACCACCCCCCGAACAGTTTCTCTAGTTTTAATCCTGATTAGCGTCCTGTTCATCGGCGGTTCGGTGATTGCACCAAAGCATTTGAACAAGATTGCTCTGGCATCAGGATTTATCGTTTTGCTGGTTACCGTCACTCCCCTCAATGTGATTGATATGCCCATCGCAAGCCAGACAAAAATATTAAAAAACACCCTGATTGCCAACGATATGCTAAAAGACGGCAAAGTGATTCCCTCGGATCAACTAAGCATTGAGGATGCACAAAAAATTGAAAGTGCATATCAGTATCTAAAGTATGATGCCAAAAGCGTCCCTGATTTCATTCCGAACTCGGAAAAGAGTTTGGCAGAAATTTTCGGTCCTGCTATGGAGGATTTGTATAGTGAAAACAATACAACATACTGCCACTACTATGCAAAAGACACTGTGGATATAGGAGAATATGACAGTTTGGTCAAACTATACTACAGTGCCAATCCGGTTCCCCTCCATCACAATGGGCAAGCATACGAGATTGATATGCATCAGGTGGCACGAGAAATTTATAAGCAATATGGTAGCGAATCCTATGAGTTAGATCTCTATCAGGTGAATGAAAATATTACTTTATATCTGGAAGATTTTAGTTTCGACATCAATACCGAAACCGAAGAAATCACCTACTACTATTTTCAAGGATGTGCATTATTGAAAAATTAAAGAAAGGGTGTCATAAAAGCACCACAAACAAGACAAAAAGCGACCAAAGCAACATACTTTGGTCGCTTCAGCGTGTTGATAAACCTATCGACACGCTGGCAGACTGGGAAAAAGGAAGGGATATTTTGTCAAAATGAATCGCAGACAGTACAGGCATCCGCAAGTGTTCATTTTGGCAAAAAGCAAGCAACCGCTTGGAAAATTCGATGTTTTCCAAGTGGTTTTTCATGGTTCTTAACAAATAAGCTGATTCGTTTTGTTTCCTTATAGTTTTTCTGTGCTTGCATTAGACCGACTTTTTCGACGGTTTGAAAACGACCAAAGCATCATGCTTTGGTCGTTTTGATTACCTGTATTAGTCCACCAACTGCAGAACAGCCATAGGAGCTGCGTCACCTCTGCGGGGACCCATTTTAATGATTCTGGTATATCCACCGTTTCTTTCCGCATACTTCGGTGCGATTTCATCAAACAGCTTCTTCACCACATCTTCTTTGGTAATATATGCCAGCGCCTGTCTTCTGGAATGCAATGTATTGGTTTTACCCAATGTAATCATCTTTTCCACCATGCTTCTGGTTTCCTTTGCTCTGGTTTCAGTGGTCACAATCTGACCGTTTTCCAGCACGCAAGTAGTCAGAGATCTCAGCATAGCACGACGCTGATCGGTAGGTCTGCCTAATTTTCTTGTTCCAGGCATTTCAAATACCTCCTTTGTTCATGAATTTAGCCTTATTACTGGTCCTCAGATTCGGACAGGGACAACCCTAAAGAAATCAACTTGTTGATGACTTCTTCCAGGGACTTTCTGCCCAGGTTTCTGACCTTCATCATATCTTCTTCAGTTTTGCCAATCAAGTCTTCCACCGTGTTAATTCCCGCACGCTTCAAGCAGTTGTAGGAACGAACAGAGAAATCCAAATCCTCGATTTGCATTTCCAGCACCTTTTCCTTCTTGGTTTCTTCCTTTTCCACCATAATTTCAGTGTTTCTGGCTTCGTCAGAAAGATCGATAAACAGGTTCAGATGCTCATTCATAATCTTCGCACCAAGGCTGACAGCTTCGTTCGGACGGATTGTTCCATCGGTCCAAACATCAACAACCAACTTGTCAAAATCAGTATCCTGACCGACACGGGTGTTTTCCACGTTGTAATTAAACTTTACAACAGGCGTATAAATGGAGTCAACAGGAATAATTCCGATGACATTACTTCCCATTGCAGCCTTGTTCTTTTCCGCTGAAACATAGCCGCGACCGTGATCCAGCGTGATTTCCATATACAGTTTTGCATCCTCATTCAAAGTAGCAATCAAAAGATCGGTACTTACAATTTCTACATCTGAATCGGGTTTGATATCAGAAGCATAAATTTCTCCTGCGCCCTTTGCTTCAATGAAAACAGTTTTCGGTCCGTCACAGTGAAGCTTGGCAATCAGTTTCTTGAGGTTTAAAACAATCTCGGTAACATCTTCTCTGACACCGGGAATGGTAGAAAATTCATGCAAAACTCCGTCAATCTTAACAGAGGTTACCGCAACACCGGGAAGCGAGGACAGCAAAATTCTGCGCAAGCTGTTTCCCAGTGTCATTCCGTATCCCCGTTCCAAAGGTTCTACAATAAAACGGGCATAGGAAGCGTTGTCCTTTTCTTCAATACACTCAATTCTTGGTTTTTCGATCTCGATCATTGACAAAACCCTCCTTCAATATTCAATTTTAATTGCTCAAAAATTGAACTCTGATTACTTGGAATAGTACTCAACAATAAGATGCTCTTCCAACGGGAGGTCAATGTCTTCTCTTGCTGCCAGAGTAACAACCTTAGCCTGCAAGGTATTACGATCCAGATCCAGCCACTTAGGAATGACTTTTCCTTCAGTAGCTTCCAGAACTGCCTTAATCTTGGTCTTGCCGCGGCTGCCTTCCTTAACAGCAATGACATCCCCGGGGGAAACCAGGTAGGAAGGAATATCAACCTTCTTGCCGTTTACGGTAAAGTGACCGTGTCTAACCAACTGTCTTGCTTCAGGACGGGACATTCCGAATCCCAGTCTGTAAGCAACATTGTCCAGTCTGCTTTCCAAGATTGCCAGCAGGTTTTCACCTGTGATTCCGGCTCTTTTTTCAGCCATTACGAAGTACTTTTCGAACTGGCTTTCCAAAA
>JAZNYR010000200.1:0-16758 GCA_045594525.1 Clostridia bacterium
TCTGACAATGTATCCGAAATTTCCGTTTTCGGGGATAAGGACAATTTAGGTGAAGAGGCTCATGAAATTACTTATCAATTTTTAAAGGATAATTACGACTTGAAATGCACTCCCAATGGTGACGGAACAAAAACATGGACCTTTGCATTCGGTATTAACCGAGCCGGAACAAGAACCTTAACTTTAGCAATTGACGGTCAAATGACAGATAAAACAATTACACTCAATATATACGAACCCAAGATCGAAGAAGAGGAAGAAGACACTTCAGCACCTGTTATTACAAACTGGTACTGCGAAGAAGGGGAAGAAATTGACATCACATTCATTGATGAAATCACCATCGTTGCTGAAGCAACAGATAATGAAGAACTGGATTATGCAACCTTTGAACTGAGCGGAATCGGTAATATTGGAAATGTTTATTTTGATGACGATGGTTACGCTACCATGATTATTGACACCGACCAATGTTATCAGGGCTGGAATGATGTTGACATCGTCGCTTTTGACAAGGCAGGAAACCGTTCCACATTAAGAACCGTCAACTTTGAGTTAATTGAGAGCACTTATAAAGAAGAAACCTTCTTCCCCACACCGGAACAATTGAGAGAAGATTATCATGAATTCGCTTATGAAAACGCAAGCTATTCTGACGGAATGGAAGTGTTTGTCAACGGACAAGAAATTAATTTTGATGTAAAACCTCGTTTAATCAATGATCGTACCATGGTTCCCCTTCGAGCAATTTTTGAAGCCCTCGGGGCAGAAGTTCTTTGGGATGAACACAATCAAAGTATAACTGCTTACAAGCAAGACGATACTGGTTGGGTGAATGTTGTTTACACCACCATCGGTAATGATTGTATGATTGTGGACGGCGGTTATGTATATATAGATTCCCCGCCTGTTATCATCGACGGACGAACCTTAGTTCCCGTCCGTGCTATTTCCGAAGCCTTCGGCTGTGAAGTAGAATGGTTTGAAGATAAAGAATTGGTATCTATTGCTGAATAAATGATATTTTATAACCTGCTTTTCAAAAAAGAAAGGCAGGTTTTTTATTTTTTTCTAAAAAACCTTTGCATAAGAGAAAAAATATGATAGAATATAAGGATAGGGATACTAAATAAAAAAATTTACCGTAGGATAAATGGCAAGGAGGGTTTGCCCGTGAATGTGATTGAACAATATGTAAACACGCATATAGAACATCTGATTCCTCACGCTCAGTATCGCCCCTACCCTAAGCTTCAAAACAGGGATTTTTGGGAGGGCCTGAACAGCATGGTCCGAAACCATTATATCAAAGAAGGAGAGCAATATCTTTCCTTTGAATGGAAAAGCATTACTGCCACCTCCTTTTTGGAAGTGTTTCGTTCCGGAGACAAAAGCGCAAACGAAAATCAGATTTTTTCCAAGCGAAATGCACTGGGCTCATTGATTTTGGCAGAATGTATCGAGCATCAGGGAAGATTTTTAGAGCAAATCGCAAACGGAATCTGGTCCACTTGCGAGGAAACCGTGTGGTCTGTGGGTGCTCACTTGAAATATAGAGGCAACCATGACGGTCTGCCTGATACAAAAGAGGGACATCCTCTGGACCTATATTCCCTTTCCACTGCCAATCTGATTGCTTTTGCAGAGTATATGCTGGGCGAGGAGCTTGATACACTTTCCAAAGCCATTACCCACAGAATGAGAAGGGAACTATATAAACGAACAGTGGAGCCTTATCTGACTCGCAACGACGACAGGTGGATGGGCGGTAAATCGGGTTCTTTGAATTACCAGACCCCTTGGTGTACCTACAATGCCCTTTCTGTTATTTTACTGTCCTGTCAGGATGAAAAATCAAGAAAATTTGCTTTATTAAAAGGGGCAAGGAGTCTGGACCGGTATTATCAATCACTTTCCCATGACGGTTCTTGCGATGAAGGACCGGAATACTGGACTTTGGCGGGATTGCGTTTGATTGAATCAATCGACCTAATCCAAAATGCCGTAAAGGGCGGAAAAGAACTGTTTCGAGATGAAAAAATCAGGAACATTGCGCTCTTTTACCGTCGGACCCACATTGACAAGGAGTGGTTTCTCAATTTTGCAGACACCCCTGCAAAGGTAAAATCCACCATTCCTTATAACTTATACTATCTTGCCAAGCTGATGGAACTTCCCGAACTGGAAGGAGAAGCCACGGTGCAATTCCGCGCCAATCCCAATCCCGAAACCCTTCGGCCCGATTATGAGATTGCACGGCATATGATTGTGTTATCTTATTTTGACCAACTGTTGCAAAGCACTGCCAAGGCACAGCCTGTCACAAAAGTTTGGTATCCGGATATTCAAGTGATGGTCAGCCGTGAATTGCCTCAATACGGCAAAGGCCTGCTGTTAGCGGCAAAGGGCGGTCATAACGGAGAGCGCCGTAACCATAACGATATTGGTAGTTTTATTGTGTTTAAAAACGGGAATCCTGTTTTCATTGATGTTGGAAATACCCAGGATCAATCCTCTGACCGAACAAAGAGAAGTCCTTACCACAATCTGCCTTATTTACAAGAAGGAGAACAAAAGACGGGGAAGGAATTTTGTGCCACAAAGGTTTCTTATTCCACCACCTCCGTGCAAGACCGATTTTCCATGGATTTAAGCGGTGCTTACGGATTGCAAGAAGGGTTTATTTGCCGTCAGTTTGTCTTTGACCGTGAAAATCAATGGATTACCGTTACTGACCGTCTCTCTCAGAATCGCCCGAACCAATGGGTACTCATGACGGCAGAACGGCCTGAAATGAAAGAAAACGGATTTATGGTTGCCGATTGCAGTATTACCCTTTCGGAGGGGTGTGTTGCAGTAGAACCCATTCCCTTAAAAGACCCAAAATTAACGGGCGTGTGGGGAAATATGTGCTATCGGGTTCTGATTACGGCAGATACAGACCAATTAATCCTTACCATAAAATAGGAGTAAACAATGGATCATTTTGAATTAGTTTCAGATTACAAGCCAACAGGGGACCAGCCCCGAGCCATTGAACAACTGGCACAGGGCGTTTTGTCAGGACAAAAGGGACAAACTCTCCTCGGGGTAACAGGTTCGGGAAAAACCTTTACCATTGCCAACGTGATAGAGAAGGTCAACCGCCCCACTCTGGTACTGGCGCACAACAAAACCCTTGCCGCACAGCTTTGTACGGAATTTAAAGAATTTTTTCCTAATAATGCGGTAGAATTTTTTGTGTCTTATTACGATTATTATCAGCCGGAAGCCTACTTACCCGGTACTGACACCTATATTGAAAAGGACGCCCAGATTAACGACGAAATTGACAAGCTCCGCCATTCTGCCACAGCGGCACTCTTGGAACGGCGGGATGTGATTATTGTATCCAGTGTATCCTGTATTTACGGTCTGGGTGACCCAGAGGATTATACCAACCTGATCATCTCTCTCCGCCCCGGTATGGAACTGGAAAGAGACGAATTACTCACCAAGCTTGTCAATATCCAATATGAAAGAAATGATATTAATTTTATTCGTAACAAGTTTCGTGTACGGGGAGATACGGTGGAAATTTACCCATCCAATTCTACCGACACAGCAATCAGAGTGGAATTTTTCGGAGACGAAATTGACCGTATTACGGAAATCAACGCACTGACGGGAGAAGTCAAGGGATTAAGAAGCCATGTTGCCATCTTCCCCGCCTCCCACTATGTGACCACAAAAGAAAAGATGAAGCGGGCAATCGGTTCCATTGAAAACGAGCTGGAGCAACGGCTTTCAGAATTGAAAGAGGAAGACAAACTGGTAGAAGCACAACGGTTAAAACAAAGAACCAATTACGATTTGGAAATGCTGCAGGAAGTGGGATTTTGTCAGGGGATTGAAAACTACTCCCGCCACATCAGCGGCAGAACACCGGGAAGTGCACCCTTTACCTTAATGGACTTTTTCCCTGATGATTTTCTGCTGGTGGTGGATGAAGCCCATGTGACCATTCCCCAAGTACGGGGTATGTATGCAGGGGACCGTTCCAGAAAAACAACGCTGGTGGATTACGGATTTCGTCTGCCCTCGGCTTTTGATAACCGCCCCTTAAATTTTGAGGAATTTGAACAGCGGGTCAATCAGGCAATCTTTGTATCTGCTACACCGGGTCCTTACGAACGGGAACATTCTTCTCAAATTGCAGAACAGGTCATCCGTCCCACGGGACTGCTTGATCCTGAAATTGATGTTCGCCCCGTAACGGGTCAGATTGACGATTTGTACGGAGAAATCATTGCCCGTGTGAATAGAAAAGAACGAGTGCTTGTGACCACCATGACCAAACGGATGGCAGAGGATTTGACCGCTTATTTTGAAGATATGGGCATTCAGGTGCGGTATCTCCACTCGGATATTGACACCTTGGAGCGAATGGATATTATCCGTGATTTACGGTTAGGCGTGTTTGATGTATTGGTAGGAATCAATCTGTTAAGAGAAGGGCTTGATTTACCCGAGGTTTCTTTGGTGGCGATTTTAGATGCAGATAAAGAAGGATTTTTGCGGTCTGAAACCTCATTAATTCAGACCATTGGCCGTGCCGCAAGAAACGCAGAAGGCAGGGTCATTATGTATGCAGACACCGTGACAGACTCCATGAGGCGCGCCATTTCCGAAACCAACCGCCGCCGCATGATTCAGGCGGAATACAACAGAGCAAACGGCATCACTCCCCAAACCATTCAAAAGCAAGTACGGGATGTGATTGAAGCTACTACCAAGATAGAAGAACCCACGCAAAGCAAAGGCATTTCTATTGAAAAGCAGATTGCAATTCTGACAGAACAGATGAAGGAAGCAGCAGATGCATTGGAATTTGAGGTTGCGGCAAGACTTCGTGACGAAATTCAACGATTGGAAGTGAAACGATGAACGAAATTGTCATCAAAGGTGCCAGAGAGCACAATTTGAAAAATATCGATGTAAAAATCCCCCGTGACAAGCTGGTTGTGGTGACGGGTTTATCAGGCTCGGGAAAATCCTCCCTTGCCTTTGATACCGTGTTTGCAGAAGGACAGCGACGGTATGTGGAATCCTTAAATTCCTATGTCCGTCAGTTTTTAGGGCAGATGGATAAGCCGGATGTGGACTACATTGAAGGTCTCTCCCCCGCCATTTCCATTGACCAGAAAACCACAGGCAGAAACCCCCGTTCCACCCTGGGAACGGTAACGGAAATTTATGACTATCTCCGACTGCTTTATGCCAGAATCGGGGTGCCTCACTGCCCCAAGTGCGGCAGAGAAATCGCCAAGCAAACGGTGGATCAGATTGCCGATACCATTATGGCAATGCCTGAAAAAACAAAATTCATGGTACTGGCGCCCGTCATCCGCGGCAAAAAAGGAGAGCATCAGAAAATTTTAGACGATGCAAGAAGAAGCGGATATGTCCGTGTACGGGTGGATGGAAATTTATATGAACTGTCCGAAGAAATTTCCATGGAAAAGAACAAAAAGCATACCATTGAATATGTGATTGACCGATTGAGCGTAAAGGCAGACATCAGAAAACGGTTGGCAGACTCTTTGGAAACAGCACTGAGCCTGGCAGAGGGTTTGGTGGGCATCAGCGTCATTGACGGGGAAGAATTGTTATTTAGCCAAAATTATGCCTGTCCCGAATGCGGTATCAGCATGGAAGAATTGGTGCCCAGAATGTTTTCCTTTAACAGTCCCTTCGGCGCTTGCCCTACCTGTTCGGGTCTTGGGTATCTCCTTCGGGCGGACCCTGACCGTATTTTCAAAGACAAATCGAAAAGCCTTGCAAAAGGTGCCATTCAAGTTTCTGGCTGGAACAGTGCTACGGAGGATACCGTTGCCGGTGCCATTTTCGAGGCTTTGGCACGGCATTATGAATTTAGCATGGATACTCCTATCAGCCGTCTGCCTCAAAAAATTGTTGATATTATTCTGTACGGTACGGGAGAGGAAAAAATTGATGTAATCCAGCACCGTCCGGGAAAGAGAACCACTCAATATTCCGCTCCCTTTGAAGGAGTGGCAACCAATATTGAACGGCGGTACAAGGAAACCAATTCCCTTTGGATGCGGTTGGAATTGGAAAGCTATATGGGAAACTTTGAATGTCCTGACTGTAAAGGTGCCAGATTAAAACCCGAAATGTTAGCCGTCACAGTGGGAGAAAAAAGCATTTATGATGTATGTAATCTCTCTATCGGAAAAGCATTGGAATTTTTCCGTCATCTGGAATTGTCTCCCAAGGATGCGGCTGTGGCAAAACAAGTGCTGAAAGAAATTGACAGCAGATTGGGATTTCTCACCAATGTAGGCCTGGATTACCTGACTCTATGGCGTGGTGCGGCAACCCTATCAGGAGGCGAGGCACAGAGAATCCGTCTGGCAACCCAGATTGGTTCTTCCCTCATGGGCGTAGTTTACATCTTGGACGAACCCAGCATCGGTCTTCATCAGCGGGATAATGATAAACTGCTTGCTACCTTAAAAAGTCTGCGTGATATGGGAAACACCCTTCTTGTGGTGGAACACGACGAGGATACCATGCTGGCGGCAGACCATATTATTGACATTGGCCCCGGTGCGGGAGTGCACGGCGGTCACTTGGTGGCACAGGGAACTGCACAGGAGCTGATGGAGGTAGAAGATTCCATTACAGGACAATATTTGAGCGGGAAAAAGAAGATTGAAATCCCGAAACAACGAAGAAAAGGAAACGGAAACTTCATTAAAATTTGCGGTGCAAGACAAAACAATCTGAAAAACTTGGATGTTTCCATTCCCCTTGGCACCATGACCTGTGTCACAGGGGTATCGGGTTCAGGAAAATCCTCTCTGATTAACGAAATTTTATATAAGAGTCTATCCTCCAAACTGAACGGTTCACGGTTAAAGGCAGGTGCCCATGACTCCATTGAAGGGGTAGAATTTTTAGATAAAATCATCAACATTGACCAATCCCCCATTGGCAGAACCCCCCGTTCCAACCCTGCTACTTACACAGGGGTTTTCGGGGACATCAGAAACCTGTTTGCCTCTTTGAACGAATCCAAAATCCCAGGATATAATGCGGGTCGGTTCAGCTTTAATGTAAAGGGCGGTCGGTGCGAGGCTTGCTCGGGAGACGGTATCATCAAAATTGAAATGCACTTTTTGGCAGATGTGTATGTTCCCTGTGAGGTCTGTGGCGGAAAGCGGTACAATCGGGAAACCTTAGATGTGAAATACAAGGACAAAAACATTGATGATGTGCTGAACATGACGGTAGAAGAAGGGTTGGAGTTTTTTGAAAACATTCCGAAAATTGAGCATAAACTGCAAACCCTTGACGATGTGGGACTGGGGTATGTGAAAATCGGTCAGCCCTCTACTACCCTGTCAGGCGGTGAGGCACAGCGTGTGAAACTGGCAACGGAGCTGAGCCGAAAAAGCACGGGAAAAACCATTTATGTACTGGACGAGCCTACCACAGGACTTCACTTTGCTGATGTACACCGCTTAATTGGCGTGTTGCAAACCCTGGTGGATTCGGGAAACACGGTGGTGGTCATTGAACACAATCTGGATATGATTAAAACCGCCGATTATATCATCGATCTTGGTCCCGAGGGGGGCGAAAACGGCGGAACGCTGATTACCGCAGGCACTCCCGAGGAAGTGGCAAAAGTGGAACAATCCTATACGGGGCAGTATTTAAAACGGATGCTGAAACGATAACCAATTTGGATAAAAAACACAGAACTGGAAATCATAGTTCTGTGTTTTTATTTTGGGAGGTTTTTCTATGAATAAGAAGGTAACAATTGCAGGCATTTTTCTTTTAGGGGTGTTTTCCCTTTTGGCTGTGCGGATTGAATATTTACAGCTTGTTCAGGGAAATGAGCTATCAGAAGAAGCAGCCAATCAACGCTGGACTGAAGTATTGGAACAAGGGAATCGGGGAAATATCACAGACCGTCACTTCTGCTCTATGACAAGCGCAGGAGAGCAATGGCTTGCGGTGGTGACTCCCGATGAAGTGAAAGACGGCAACGCCCTTTTCCGTCAATTACATCCTTTTTGTAGCTGGACAGCATCTGACTTTCAGCAAAAATTGGCCGGAAAGCAGATTTTTACCGTGCCGTTGACAGAGGAACCTGACATTTCTCAAACTCCGGGCCTGGAAATCGCCGCATCCAACAAGCGATACAGTGCAGAAAGCATCGCAGCTCACCTTTTGGGTTATTGTAGCGGTTCAGAAGGGGTTTCGGGACTGGAGGCCGCTTATGACGCCGTGTTGACAAAAGGCGGCGGAATTTCAGCGGGAGCGGTTACCGATGCCTCCGGTCAGACAATTACCGATTTTTCCTCTTCGGAAAACCCCGAACAGGAGCGAAATCTCCGCCTTACCATCGATACTGCCTTTCAAAATATACTGGAAGAGACAGGGAAAATTTCCCGCGGGGCAGCGGTGCTCCTTGATGTGCACACCTCTGATATTTTAGCAATGGCAAGCTTTCCCGACTTTGACCAATCAAATATTACCGCCTCAGTCACCTCTTCCGACGGCAACATGGTAAACCGTGCTCTTTGTGCTTACGATGCGGGGTCGATATTTAAAATTGTGGTTGCTGCAGCGGCTTTGGAAAACAAAACGGAGCTTGGCTGGTACACCTGCAACGGTTCTGTGACAATAGGAGAAACTTCCGTCAGCTGTTATAACGGCATTGCTCACGGCGAACTGACCTTGCCAGAAGCCTTTGCAAAATCCTGTAATTGCTATTTTATCGAATTGGGTCGCAAATTGGGTGCCGATGCCATTTTAGACATGGCAGAGAAATTCGGAGTCGGTTCTCCCTACAATTTGTTTGAAAACAGCGGTGAACAAACGGATTCAGCCGGTGAACGGGGCAATTATTTTGAAGGAGAAATTGCCAATCTTTCCATCGGTCAGGGGAAGGTGATGCTCACACCTCTGCGGGCAGCAGAATTTTCTGCCATTGTTGCCTCGGGAGGGTTTCGCCACAGAGTCAATCTGGTTCATTCCGTCACAGACGGAAACCAGAAAACCATACAGAAAATCAGTTCCTTCAAGCAAGAACGGATTTTATCCAAAGAAACAGCAGAATTTTTACAATCGATGATGGTCATGACCACCCTCTCGGGAACAGCACAATCCCTTTCCCTGGACAATTTTGGCGGTGCAGGATGCAAAACAGGAACAGCACAAACGGGCTGGAGTGATGGAGAAACCACCAAAGTCCACTCCTGGATCACGGGGTTTTTCCCGGCGGAACATCCCAAATATGCCCTATGTGTCTTTGTAGAAAATGGCGAAAATGAAGGGGTTTCCGCCTCGAAAATCTTTGAAAAAACAGTAAAACAAATGATAAATAAATAACTTTCTTAGAAAAAATGATTGAATTTTTTTAAAAAGTGCGGTATAATATAGTATGGATTTAAACTTAAGGATAAAATGAGGTGTTACATTGAAGACCATGTTTTCTATATTAGGCGGTTTTGTTACTGCGATTTTAGTCATTACCGTTGCCCTTTGTATTTCTGTCAATTCATTGATTGAGCAGTACGGCAACAATTATATCGTTCTTTCAAAAACTGCTCCCCGTGTGGATGCAATCATTATCCCCGGTGCAAAAGTCAATATTGACGGCACTCCCTCCAGCAGCTTAAAAAACCGATTGGATCAGGGATTTGATTTATATGAACGGGGTTGTGCAAAAAAGATTTTACTTTCCGGCGATCACACCTCTGAATATTATGATGAAGTGACTGTAATGCGGGAATATCTGGAAGAAAAAGGCGTTGCTCCCGAGGATATTTTTCTGGACCACGCAGGAATCGATACCTATCATACCATGTACCGTGCAAAAAATTTATTTGGCATTTCCAATGCACTTGTTGTGAGTCAGCATTATCACAATGTTCGTGCCATTTATATCGGCAGACAGTTGGGAATGACCGTTTTAGCGGTGGATGCTGCTGACACCGACAATGTAGCTACCACCAAAAAAATGAATTTACGGGAATACGGTGCACGGTTTAAGGCATTTTTGCAGGCAGGCATTATTAAGCCTCAGCCCGAAATCACAGAAACCCCTGTTTCCATTTTTTCTGACGGAACAGTAACACATGAACAATAATGAGGGAAAATATGAAGAAAAATAAAGTTTATTTTTATGTTTCCTGGGCGGCTGTCCTTGCAGTGGCGGTCGCCATTTTTCTGTTTTCAGCGCAAAATGCACGGGAATCCACAGATACCAGCCGAGGTTTGATAGAACAAATTGTGCTGTGGTATACCAGATTTTTCGGGGTCCCCTGCAGTACGGGACAGTTAATTCAAATTACCGCATTTTGGGATCATTTTGTCCGAAAGCTGGCTCACTTTTCTATCTATGCCCTGTTGGGTTTAAGCTGTTGTAACGCCTGTTACCTCACCTTTTTCCAATTAAAAAAATCCTTTGGGATTGCATTGCTCGCCTGTTGTCTTTATGCTGTCAGCGATGAGATTCATCAGGCATTTGTTCCCGGCAGAAGCTGTCAGCTTTCCGATATGGTGTTAGACAGTTGCGGTGTGTTGTTCGGGATTTTGCTGTTTTGCACTTTGTTTGCCATAGTAGCCAAAAGAAGGAGTGTTCGGTTATGAATGTACAAAAGACGATACAAAATTTGGAAGCCAACAATATGAAGGTGTATTATGTTGACCAGAAAGAGGATGTCCTCCCCCTGATTACCACTTTGGTTTCGGAAGAGAGCCGAGTGGCAGTGGGCGGTTCCGTGACTCTGTTTGAAACGGGCGTCATCGACCACTTAAGGAGCGGTCGGTACGATTTTTTGGACCGATATGCAGAACATCTCACCCGAGAGCAGATTACCAAAATTTATCAGGAAAGTTTTTCTGTTGATACTTATTTTACAAGCACCAATGCCATCACCGAAGCGGGCGAGCTATATAATGTGGACGGAACAGGCAACCGTGTTTCTGCCATAGAGTACGGTCCCGCATCCGTAATCGTAGTAGCAGGAATCAACAAAATTGTCCCCGATATAGAGACTGCGGTTCACCGTGTCAAAACAATCGCAGCACCGAAAAACTGTGTTCGTTTGCAGTTTGATACCTACTGCAGCAAAACAGGGCATTGTGTTTCTCTGAACAAAGAAAATCCCGAAATGGCAGAGGGTTGTTCCTCCGATTCACGGGTTTGCTGTTATTACAGTATTTGCGGCAGACAGCGGGTAAAAGACAGAATCAAGGTGATTTTGGTAGGAGAAACATTGGGATATTGAGAAAATTTCCCCCAGCTGCAAAATAATTTCAAAAAACCATTGACAAGCCTATATTTTTGTGTTATAATATATGACGCCGCATGATAGAGGTTGTAAATATTTCTTATGAAATTACCTGACTCAGCGAGTTTGAATAAAACAGGAGGTGCAGCAAAATGTATGCTGTAATCGAAACAGGCGGAAAGCAATACCGCGTTTCAGAAGGCGATATCATCAATATCGAAAAACTGAGCGCAAACGAAGGAGAGACTGTGACCTTTGACCAGGTTATCGCAGTCGGCAAGGACGACGGACTTACCTGCGGTGCTCCCTATGTGGAAGGTGCTAAGGTTAGTGCAAGCGTTTTGAAAAACGGTCGTGCCAAGAAGATTATCGTATTTAAGTACAAGTCTAAAAAAGGCTATCGTAAAAAACAAGGTCACCGTCAGTATTTCACCAAAGTGAAAATTGACAGTATCAACGCATAATGATTACCGCAACTGTGTTTCACAGTAAGCAAGGAATTTGTGCATTCAGTTTAGAAGGGCATTCTGGTTTTGCAGAAGAAGGCAGTGATATTGTATGTGCTGCTGTTTCTGCCATTGCACAGTACATCATCGGTGCGGCAGAGCATATAAAGCTTCCCTGCCGATATGAATTGAAAGACGGTTTGATTACCTTTTCCTTTACGGAAGATACATCGGATTCCCAAAAACAAAGAATGCAGGATTTTTTGGTTCCATTTGAAACAGCATTAAGAGAGTTGTGCGAAACTTACGAAGAGTATTTAAAAATAAGTAGTTTGGAGGTTTAAAACCATGATGATGAATATCCAATTATTGGCTCATAAAAAGGGTGTTGGTAGCACCAAGAACGGAAGAGATTCCGAATCCAAGCGTCTGGGCGCAAAACGGGCGGACGGTCAGTTTGTTCTGGCAGGTAATATCCTGGTTAGACAAAGAGGAACCAAAATCCATCCCGGAAACAATGTTGGCATCGGCAGTGATGACACTTTGTTCGCTCTGATTGACGGCAAGGTAAAATTTGAGCGTAAAGGAAAAGACAAGAAGCAGGTTAGCGTTTACGAAATCGCTCAATAATCACGGAAGCTTAAATCCCTCTTGGTTTCAAGGGGGATTTTTTGTCAGATAAACAGGAGGCAGCTATGTTTGTAGATACTGCGAGAATTGAAATTAAAGCCGGCGCAGGGGGAAACGGTTGTGTTTCCTTCCGTCGGGAAAAATATGTAGCGGCAGGCGGTCCTGACGGCGGTGACGGGGGCCGTGGCGGAAATGTTGTGTTTGTGGCGGACGAAAAGATGACCACCCTCATGGATTTCCGTTATAAAAAAAGCTACGCCGCAGAACGGGGCGGTGACGGAACTGCCAAAAAATGCTATGGAAAAGACGGGAAGGATTTGGTGATTGCCATTCCTGCAGGAACCGTCATTCGGGACGAAGCCACAGGCCTTGTATTAGCCGATATGAATGAACCGGGCAAGAAATTCATTGCCGCAAAGGGCGGAAACGGCGGCTGGGGCAACACTCATTTTGCCACCCCTACCCGTCAGGCACCCAACTTTGCAAAGCAAGGCTTGCCCGGGGGGCAGCGTACCGTTATTTTGGAATTAAAATTATTGGCGGATGTTGGGTTGGTAGGATTTCCCAATGTAGGAAAATCCACCTTGCTGTCCTCTGTCTCCAGTGCAAGGCCTAAAATCGCCAATTATCACTTTACAACCTTGATTCCCAATTTGGGGATTATTACCCCGCAAGGGGGAGAATCCTTCGTTATGGCGGATATTCCGGGGATTATAGAAGGTGCTCATGAGGGAGTTGGCTTGGGACACGAATTTTTGCGTCACATTGAACGGACAAGACTTCTTGTTCATGTGATCGATGTTTCCGGTTGCGAAGGGCGAAACCCTCTGGAGGATTTTGAAATCATAAACCACGAGCTTCAGCAGTACAGCGTACCGTTAGCGGAAAAAGAACAAATCATTGCCGCCAATAAATTGGATTTATTGTTTGATCAATCTGCCTATGAAGAATTTGAGCAGGCAATGGAGGAAAAAGGATACCGCATCTTCCCCATCAGTGCCGCAACGGGACAGGGCGTACAGGAACTGATTTCCTACGCTGCAGAACGGCTTTCCAAAATCCCCGTACCTGTTTTATTTGAAGAAGAAACGGGCGAGGTGGCAGAGTACGACAAGGAAACCCCTCTTACCTTTACTGTCACCAAATTGGATGCGGATTTGTACGAGGTCAGCGGGTCTTTGATAGATAAAATTATGGCATCTACCAACTTTGCAGACAATGAATCCGTTCGGTTCTTCCAGCGGGCACTACGGAGCAAAGGCATTATCGACGCCCTTCGAGAAAAAGGTGCAGGAGAAGGAGATACTGTTAAGATGCTGGATTTTGAATTTGACTTTATAGACTAATTGCAGAAACACTTCGTTATTTCCTATCAAAGCTTCTGTTGGGAATAGGGAAAATTGTTCAGAATCAGCAAACCGAACCGAAGCAAAAGCGGAGGGTTACCCGAAGGTGTACAAAGGTACATCGAGGGTGAAGGTTGTTGATAGCAAAAAGACATCAAAAAAAGAAAAATACCGCTTGTAAAAGTGGTATTTTTTTCATCTACATCGTAAAAAATTATTAATGAAACCTATAATAACTACTTAATTTTTATTGTAAGTTTTGTCTTTTTGTGATCTGGACTATTTTACCATTCCCAACTTTTTGGAATAAATACATCCGCAGTAATTTTGACGGTATAAATTGTATTCTTGTGACAACTGGGTGGACCGTAAAAATCCGCCTTTTTTCTTAAAATCAGAAGGAAGGAAAGAAACTCCGTATTCCTCGCCCATTCTCTCCCCGATTTCATTCAGCAAGGACGCATTTTTCAAAGGGCTGATGGTGAGGGTGGTGGTAAACCAATCAAAGCCGCGAGAACGGGCATATTCCGCCGTTTTTCTCAACCGCAGGGCAAAGCATTTCTCGCACCTTTGTCCCCCTTCCGGTTCTTTTTCAAGACCCTTTACCTCACTGAAAAACTCTTGTGCATCATAAGGTACAATCACGCCCTTTACAGGGTGCTTCACAGGCATTTGTTCAATCAACCGCAGTTGTTCCTCTGAACGGCGAAGAAATTCTTCTTCCGAATCCATATTGGGATTATAAAAAAATACGGTAATTGCAAAATAGCGACTGAGATACTCCAACACATAAGAGGAGCAGGGCGCACAACAGCTATGAAGCAAAAGTGTTGGAGGGGATTTTGGAATCCCCTCCAAAATACATTCCAATTCTTTTTGATAATTCCGATTCATCAGGCAAACCTACTTTAATGGTATTGGTATAAAAGTTATTCATTATCCTCGGTTTTTTTATTGTCGGAGGTAAGGGTGGCTTCTACTGCAACATTCTTAATTCCGTCAACGGAAATAAACTCATCTCCCAATGGAATGGGAAATACCTTTTTATGATTTTGAATCGTCAACTCAGACAAATCAAAGCTACCCAAATGAATACTGTCAAGCTTTTCCAAATCTTCTTCCGTTCCTGCTACCACAACATCAGAATTGGAAATGGTAATTTCCCCCAAAGCATAATCATCGATTTCCAACGAGCCTGTCACATCATATTTCAGTGTCACCTTTTTCGTAGGATAAACCTTGCTTTCCAAGGCAACCACAGAGGTAGAAAGCTCCACCTTGTCCGAAGTCAATTCCGTTCCGTCTTTTTTTACTATCTTCAATTTTACCTGTTTTTTTACATCTTTTTTTACATCGTTCACATCAATCACAGCAGAAATTTTTCCAATCTGATCCAACACACCGGCAGGTCCTTTTACAGTGATTTCCTTTGTTTTAGAGGTTGGACGAACCGCATAATAGCCTTCTTTAGGCGTTCCGGTGATTTCGGGAGTGATTCCAAAACTTCTCTCTTCCATTTTATCTACTGTTACCGTTACAGAACGAGGTGTTCTTTCCAACACGCTGATTCCGTCATCCGGAAAACTCAACTGAGGAGAAAAGGAAAAACTACCCACCTGCTGAATATTGCCAACATCCACCGTTGCACCTATATCCTCCGCCTTCAAACCAATAACAGATTGCCGTTCCCCTTTCAAACGAAGATTCATGGTTGTTTCATTTTGTTCCACAATGACCAGACCCTTGGCTTCCAGCTGTGCTTCATTCACCAACCGAATGGAAACCCCGGGAACAGTCACCTCAAACTGGGGATTTTCAATCTGCACAACATAAATCCACATCAGAACAGCCAGCAAAACAGAAAACAGCTTTAATGCTCCGTTTTTCTTAAAGAATTTAATCATTGCTCTTCCCCTTTCTCACGAACAGAGATTTTGCTTTTTTGGCTTTTACATCGGGTTGTAAATAGTCAAGCAAAATATTCTCCAACCGTTCAGGATTCAGGTGACGAAGCAGTTGCCCGCTTCTGGCAAGAGAAATCGTCCCTGTTTCTTCCGACACAATGATCACCGCCGCATCAGACACTTCGCTAAGTCCTAATCCCGCTCTGTGTCTTGTGCCAAGCTCACTGCTCAAGTTTTTATTCTGAGTAAGAGGCAGGAAACACGCTGCTGCCTTTATCATATTATCCCGAATCACAACCGCCCCGTCGTGCAAAGGTGTGTTGGGAACAAAAAGATTGCCCAACAATTCTTTGGATACAACCGAGTCCAGCATTACTCCGGTAGAGATAATTTCGCCGATTTTTGTATTCCGCTCCATCACAATCAGCGCCCCCGTACGGCTGGCAGAAAGGCTGCCGCAAGCACTGGCTACCTCTTGGACAGTTCTCACAATTTCATCCTTCTGGACTCCTTCTTCTACAATATTATTCAGTGTCATGGGAACCTTCCCCATCTTTTCCAAAACACGGCGAAGCTCCGGCTGAAAAATAACCAAAACTGCTACCAAGCCTACCTGAACCGTATTTTGCAAAATGTAATAAATGGTATTTAACTGCAACCACTTACTGATCTGCAACACCGCCAGCACTACAACAATCCCCTTTAACAGCTGGGCTGCACGGGTTTCACGCACCAGTAAAATCAATAAATAAATGACACAGGCAACCAATATAATATCTACCAGGTCCATCACACGGACATTATCCGTAATGGAAAAATTCAAACGACTTAACAAATAATTCACAATTTTCACTCCCTGTATCCAATATCAAAACTTTTTCAAACCGTACAAAAAATTCCTATATCTTTATTATACCTTTTTTTCTCCCGTTTGTCATTAGTTTTTTTGTATTTTTTATTATTTTTTTGTTACAAACCAAACTGAAAAAACTTCTTGCTCTTTTTTTTAAAAAAGTGTTGACAAAATGAGAAAACAATGCTATAATGTTATATGTTGGTTTGAAGAACTGGGTGTGGCGCAGTTTGGTAGCGTGCTTGAATGGGGTTCAAGAGG
>JAZNYR010000201.1:0-3809 GCA_045594525.1 Clostridia bacterium
GCCCGTTCCGGGAGGCATGTCCACAAACATATAGTCAACATCTTCCCAGATCACATCTGTCCAGAATTGTTTTACAGTACCTGCAATGACAGGACCCCGCCATACAACCGGGTCAGTGTCATTTTCCAGCAACAGATTGACAGACATGATTTCTATTCCTGTGGTGGTCAGATTGGGGTATAACCCCTGTTCGCTGCCCTTGGCACGGGTTTTCACCCCGAATGCTTTGGGGATAGAGGGGCCTGTAATATCCGCATCCAAAATGGCTGCCTGATGCCCTTTTCTTTGCATAGCAACTGCCAGCAGGGAGGTGACCATGGATTTTCCAACGCCGCCTTTACCGCTGACAACACCGATTACTTTTTTGATTTGGGACAGCTCATGGGGCTGTTCTAATAAGCTTTCTGCCTGGCGGGAGGAACAATCCGCGCTGCAGGTTTCACAATTGTGTGTACATTCACTCATACTGCATTAACTCCTTTAAAATTGAAATAAAATTCCTATGACCGCAGATGCGGCGATGAAAATGACAGGATGCCATTTTGCTTTCTTTAATACAATCCAGATTACCACTGCAAGCAGGGCATTTTTCCAGAGAAAATCGGCAAATCCGGTTCGGAAAAAGGTGACTCTTGCCACTTCCCATCCTGCTGCGGCAATGAGAGCTGCAGAGGCGGGGCGAAGTCCATAAAAAATTCGTTGAACCGTTTTGCTGTTTCGAAATTGATTCAGCATTTTTGCAATGAGAATGCTAATGATAAAGGCGGGCAAAACCAATGAAAGAGAAGCAATCACAGCACCCGCAAAACCCGATTGTAAAAAACCGGTGAAGCTTGCCATATTAATTCCCAAAGGCCCTGGTGTGGATTCGGAAACGGCAATCATATTGGAAATATCTTCTAAGCTAATCCAATCCTTTGTTTGGGCAAGTTCCTGCAAAAAGGGAAGAGTTGCCAAACCGCCGCCCACCGAGAATAAGCCAATCTTAAAAAATTCCGAGAACAATTCCAGAAAATGCATGCCTTATTCCCCTCCCTTTATTTTTTGGATGCTCCAGCCTGCAAATCCTGCGATGACCACCAACAGTGCAACAGGTAAGGGGCTGAAAACAGCCAATGCGAAGGTGATAAGGAAAAAAGAGAGGGAAGTCTTGTCCACCATCGCTTTTTTCCACATTTTCAGAACAGATTGAAAAATCAGAACGCAAACACAGACACGGATCCCCGAAAGGGCGTGCCGCACCACCTTGTATTCTGCAAAATTTTGCAGGCAAGCGGTAATCACAGTGATGATGAGAATGGAGGGGGAAATGACACCCAATGTTGCAAAAACACCGCCCAAAATTCCCTTTTTTTGATAACCTACAAAGGTGGCGGTATTGACCGCAATCACACCGGGAGTACATTGGCCGATGGCATAATAATCCAAAAGCTCTGCCTCGGTTGCCCAGCACCGTTTTTCCACAATTTCACGCTGTAAAATGGGAAGCATGGCATAACCGCCGCCAAAAGTGACAGCGCCGATTTTGGCAAACACCCAAAACAATTGAAATAATTCCTTCATAGTTTCTCCTTATACATAAATCGAAATTGCTTCATGAAGATTCTTGATCACCGGAGTACCATTTTCAACAGAAGCAAATTCCCCGTCCAGTGCCCAGCTAAGAGCAGGGTCAGTGGAAAATCGAACTTCTTCCGTTTTGAAAAAGTCAAAGATGTCATCACTGAAATCAGAAAAGGTAAGCCCCATGACAATTCTATGTAATTCGGCAGGATTTTTAGGCATTTTGATTAAAAAAACCTCAAATAATCCGTCGTTGGTGGCAACCAGATCGGGGGCGATTTTTACTATTCCTGCAACAGAAGTAGTATTACACACCGCACCGAAAATATAATCCCCTTCATACCGTTCCGACGTTGTTTCGGCAATCACATGATGAGACTGAATTTTCGTTAAATCCTTTGCCCCTTCCAGTATATATGCCAGATGCCCAAGCATATTTTTGGTTGCCTGGGGAGTGTTATAAGACACGGAAGTAAAGATGCCGAAGGAGGCAATGTATGTAAAATAACGGTCAGAATTGAACTGCCCAATGTCAACCGGTACAGGAGAAAGCTTTGCAATTTGCTCTGCTGCCTCCACCGGGTTTGTTGAAATTCCCATGCTGTTTGCAAAATCATTGGTACTGCCGGCAGGAATATATCCCAGGGGCAGTTTTTTTCTTGAGCGCACCATACCGGTAACGGTTTCGTTGAGTGTTCCGTCCCCGCCGCAACATATCACCAAGTCATACCCTGCCGGTCCGGCCTCCTTTGCCGCCTGAGTGGCATGACCTTTTCCTTGAGTGATTTGTACCGTGGTTTGAATGTTGTGACGGTTTAACATGAAAACCATGTCAAACAGGGTGGATTTTGCTTTTAGTTTTCCTGAAGTGGG
The DNA here is from genome assembly GCA_045594525.1 of Clostridia bacterium. Classification (GTDB taxonomy): domain Bacteria; phylum Bacillota; class Clostridia; order HGM11514; family HGM11514; genus SIG438. The sequence continues at coordinate 2,437 of JAZNYR010000201.1, forward strand.
ATTGACAAGAAGTAATGCTTTTTTTGTATTGAAAAAGGACGACATAAAAATTCCTCCTCAAACATAGTTACTTAACATATCTTATTATATTATACACTAATTTATCCTGTTTGTCGAGATAGTTTTGAAAATTTTGTCACGAAAAGCGGATTGTTCTTGTTTTTTTTACAAAAAAGTGAAAAAAATCTGAAAAAACTATAGATTTTTTTATTGAATTATGATATAATGATTGAGGTTAAGGGAGTTTTCCCGTGAATGTACCAATTTTTTAGTATAGGAGTTGTAAGGGAATGAGCGAAAAGAAGACGATTCCGTTTCAGGGCACCCCTCAGCAGGAGGAGCAACTGAAGGCGGTAATTCAAAGCCACAAGGACGAAAAAGGCGCCTTGATTCCGGTGTTGCATGAAGCACAGGAAATTTACGGTTATCTGCCTATCGAAGTGCAGACCATGATTGCTGACGGCTTGGGAGTTCCCCTGTCCGAAGTATATGGTATTGTAACCTTTTATACCCAGTTTAAACTGGAACCGAAAGGGCAGTATCATATTGCAATCTGTCTGGGAACTGCCTGCTATGTAAAGGGCTCCGGCGATATTTTGGAAGAATTTAAAAACAAGCTGGGTATCGATGTAGGTCAGTGTACTCCTGATGCAAAGTATTCTCTGGAAGCAACCAGATGTATCGGTGCCTGCGGTCTGGCTCCTGTACTGACGGTGAATGACGAAGTATATGGCAGACTGACAAAGAATGATGTTGATGATATTATGAAGAAATATGTGTAATAGGGAGGGTTTTCCAATGAAAAGCATAGCTGAAATTGATGCGATTCGCGCAAAAAAATATGCTGAAATTGCATTGCGGCAAGATAAAACCAAAAAGCCGGATGATGTGAAAGCACACATTCTGGTCTGCGGCGGTACCGGCTGTCAGTCTTCCGGTTCTTTGGAAATTCAGAAAAAATTTGAAGAAGAATTGAAAAAACAAAACTTGGAACAGGGCGTATCTGTTATTCTGACCGGTTGCTTCGGTCTGTGTGCTCTGGGTCCCATTGTAGTTGTTTATCCTTCCGGCTCTTTCTATAGCCGTGTCAATGTTGAGGATATTGAAAAGATTGTTGCTCAACATATCGGCAAAGGAGAACCGGTAAAAGAATTGCTGTATGAAGAAACGGTTCAGGCAGACGGTTCTGTAAAGCCTTTGAATCAGGTTCCCTTTTATGCAAAGCAGAACAGAATTGCGTTGCGTAACTGCGGTGCTATCGACCCCGAATGTATTGATGAATACATTGCAATGGACGGTTACAAGGCACTGGAAAAAGTGTTGACAGAATATGAACCTCAACAGGTTATTGATGTGATCAAAGATTCCGGCTT
>JAZNYR010000202.1:0-3692 GCA_045594525.1 Clostridia bacterium
TCATGTTTGGTGATGTGGAAATTACAAAAAAGTGTGCAGAGGAGTTGTTAAAACGCGCTCCTGAACATGATATTCTGATTACGGCAGAATCCAAAGGAATCCCCTTGCTTTACGAAATGGCAAGACAGGAAAATGCAGAGAATTACATAGTAGCAAGAAAAGCACCTAAAGTGTATATGGAGGATGTGATCTCCACAGCAGTTGATTCCATTACCACCGCAAACAGCCAAACCCTTTGCATCGGCAAAACCGAAATTGATGCCATGAAGGGGAAACGCGTTCTGATTGTGGACGATGTAATCAGCACGGGAGAATCCTTGATTGCAGTAGAAAAGCTGGTGAATCAGGCAGGAGGCACAATTGTAGGGAAAATGGCAGTGCTGGCAGAAGGAGATGCCGCCCATCGGGAGGATTTGATTTTCTTAGAACCCCTTCCCCTCTTTCACGCGGACGGAACACCCATTCTTTCATAACTTTTGTATTTCATTGTGCTATCATAAAACTATAAACTCGAAAGAAGGATACCTATGAATAAAAAATTATGTGCTATATTGTTAGCATTGACAACGGCGTTTTCTCTTCCTTTTTCTGCCTTGGCAAATCAGCCTGTGGATGAAGTCGTTTGCACCGTAGAAAAGGACAGTGAAAATTCTACAGAACAAGCCATTTTACAGGGAATCGGCCGTGACGGGTCCGTTGTCTGGTCTTGTCAGACAGAGCCGACAAAGCAAGGCGAAAAAAGCAATGTTTGCTGGTACGGTCAGTCAGGCAACCTGTTTTTCTTAAACTTCAAGGGAAGTCTTCAGACCTATGATGTCCTCACAGGTAAGATTCTCTGGTCCACTCCCGAGGGAGAATATGAAAATGCTCACGGCATTTTTGACGGTTCGGGAAATCTTTGTATGGTCAGTGTAAGCGGGCCCATCACCCTGCTGGACAGAAGCGGTAACATTTTAGCAAGATTTAATACCGATAAAAAATACAGTTCCTTGATTGTAAACCACATGACTATGGCGGACAATCATCTTACCTTAAAATATGCGGCAGAAGGCTTTGGGGCAGACACAAAGGCATTTAATGATTACAACACCATGCCTTCCTTAACCGTTAATCTGACCCGTTATCAAAGCCAGGTCAAGGTTACCATTGATGAAAAAGCCGTTACCTTTGATGTGCCCCCCTTTATTGAACAGAGCAGAACCTTCGTGCCTGTCCGTGCGATTTTTGAAACACTGGGCGCCCAAGTGAACTGGGACGGAACCACCAAAACCGTCACAGCAATCAAAGACGGTACCACCGTCACCCTGGTCATCGGTAAAAAAGAAATTACGGTGAACGGTGTGGTAAAGAGTTTGGATATTGCACCCGAGATTGTCCATGACAGAACACTGGTTCCCGCCCGTGCAGTATCAGAAGCCTTTGGCTACCATGTTGGTTGGGACGAAACGACAAAAACCGTTTTGATTACATCTCCTTCTGCCAAACCTCAGGGACTCACCGTTGATGATACCGCTTTTTCCTACATTGGTCAGACTTATAAGGAGTTAAGCGATGTGTTAGGTCCCGTTTCTCAGGTAAATTGGTACACCGGTCCTCTTGCTTCGTTGGAAGGAAGTCCTGTTTGGATGGGCTTTGGGGACGGAAACTGGTATCAGTCTAGCACCGATTATTACTTAACGGCTGACGAGGTTTGTACCTCTGTGATTACCAATGCAGGCAAGCTGTTCCCCAACATGGGTGATTCCACCACTCTGACCGAAATTGCCCAAGCCTTAAATGAGGAAACTCCTCAGCCAACCACGGATGAAGACGGCAACTTTACCGCTCTCTTTTCCTATCAGGGCAAAAATGTGACCGTTTATATGGCAGACCAGGAATCCATTAATCCAAATAGTCTTATTTTCATTAAATAAGCAAACCATTGATAACAAAATAAGCAGAGCTGTGACAAAACGATTTTAAACCCGCTTTGTCACAGCTCTGTTTTTTGTGTAGTATTCACTTTTTCCCGCATCCATTGTTAAGACAGAATGCAATTATCATATAATATGCTTGACTTTACATATTAATTTTGGTATAATATTTTTTGCAGATACAGGTGTATCGAGGACGGTTGACCACCTCGTAAAAGGGAGGTGGTGCTAATGAAATACATACTAAGAATCGTTATGTCAATAACAATTTTTCTTGTATTCTTTTCTATAAAAGCAAAGTAACCGCCCTCGGCTAAGGTTGCGGTTACTTAAACCAAAACTTTCAGTCAACCGTTCAAAACGGTTCACCTTGTATCTGTTTTTATTGTATCATAGTTATCGGGCTGTGTCAATAGTTTTTAAAGAAAAGTACTCATTAAGGTGATTTATATTACTTTTCTTCAATCTATTAATTCCTTTTCTGTTCATTTCTACTTTTAGTACGTAAAGAAATTTCAAGCCCACTTTACTAATCTATAATTCCTCGTTCTTTAAGGTCTCGTTTTATCGCCGCCTCCATATGTTCATCTAAAAAATCCTTAAGTTCTTGAACAGATTGTCCGTATTTTTCTGACAAACTTTGTAATACTTGATCTTCGCTTACTAAATAATTTTCATTTAGTTCTGCCATTATATCGTTATACTTTTGATAATCAAATTCCGATATCCAATCTTCTGCTTGGATATCTTGGCTTTCCGGTATTTCTACTGTTTGTTCATCTGTTTTTACCGGTTCTTCCACTTCCCTTTCTGCAATTTCAGACTTTAATAATTTTCTCTTCTCGTCATTAAGTTTTATCACTATACCGCCGCCAAGCCAAGATGCATCTTCTATATTATCATAATCAATCTCATAATATTCTGAAAAATTTGCATATTTTTCTTGTTGCAAAATGTTCTTTATTTCTTCTATTAATTCCAACCGTTCTTTTTCATATTCCTCTGAGGCTTCAATTGTAAATGTCATTTCTGTTATATAATACATACTTGGAGAAACATTATAATCAAATTCATCCTCATAATGTGCTGCTATAAGCTTTACTTTTCCTGTGTCAAATAAAACATTTTCTTTTTCCCAGTAGTCAAATGGAACCCCCAGTATATGCTTCATCTCATCTTCTTCTATGACATGATTCACACCATAGAAAGGATCGATAAATTGACTGCAAATTGCTTTTGCATCTTCTTCGGCATTATAACTACATCCTGTGAGACAAAACATTAAAAGAAAAACAAAAGTAAATATTTTTTTCATAATTCTCCTCCAAATAAATTGTTTAAACTGAATAATTATTAAGAAATTGAAAAAATAAAGGAAATTCCACCAATAATCAAACTTATAATACTAATAACATAAAAGAATTTCATCATAGACCTAATATCTTCGGTACTTTCAACAAGCTGTTCCAGTAGTATACTCTGCTTGACATCAAGCGGGAATTCATCCAAAAAAGAATGACCGCAATCGCAATAAACATCAATATCCCTATTTTCCAAACCACATTCCGGACATTTCTTCATATTACTATTTTCCATTATCCTTAACCTCCAATCTTTGGTATACTCACATTATATCACACAAAAAGCGGTTATGCAAGCAGTTTGTTTTTTTCTGTTGTTTTACTCAACATTGTGTTCAAAAGAAAGGAGTCGTAGCAATTAACTCATTTTTGCTACACCCGTCTTTTATCGTACACTTTTCACCGTTGCAATTCCTTG
>JAZNYR010000203.1:0-3626 GCA_045594525.1 Clostridia bacterium
ACCGCTTGGCCTCCGACTTTGTTGATATGTTCGATTTTTGCATCCCAATATCTGTTTATGGATTGGATTTCGGCACTTCCGGCATTGGTACTTGCCACATATTGGTAATTTGTTTTCTCTTGCCGGAACGAAACTGTTCCCAGAATAACTATGCTTAAAGCAAGTTGAAGAGCCAGAAGAATCGGAACTGCATATTTCCAGAAACGGCTTGGAGTTCCCGATACGGAAACAGCGGCAGTTCCATTGTTTTCTTTGAGCTTTTTTGATAAGCTTTTTACTTCATCAGCCAGAGCCAATGTGCCGTCTTTCAGATTATCCTGAACAAAAAGGAGAAACAGCATTACGGGAAAAAGCGGTTCGCCCGGATCGGTAAAGTTACAGCGGCGCAGCATAAGTTCATAGATGTGCCGTTTGGACTTCGGAAAACAATCCAGTATATCCGCTATAATCTGTTCAAAGTTTGATTTTTTCGTCATAATGCTGTACTCCTGTTCTCCTGTCACATGGGCATATCATCACCGCGTGACCGGGATGTTTTATTCTTTGCCGGAGTTTTCTTTTCCGGTTTTTCGGGTGTTTTTTCCTGTTCTTTGGTTTGTTCATGGTCACGGGGCGGAGCAAAGGAGTTTTCTTCCTCCCGGCGTTGTCCGACGAAAATCAGTTTGCCTGCCTCCTCCTGAGTGAGATTTGCCCATTTTTCTCTGGGAACGGGATTCAGGCGTTTCTCTGCCACCAGCCGTTTGAGTTCAGCTTCCTGCTCCGGAGTTTTGGGCTGATTCCGCCTTGCCACATAGTTGGGATCAAAACCTTCCACTACGATTTTCTGTCCTTCATTGTAGCGTCCGATGGAAATTAGTTCACTTGCCTTGTCTTTGGACAAAGTGTGATAAGTTTCATTTTTCATGGGATAAATACGCCCCTCTTTCACCAGACGGTCGATCTCCTTTTTCTGGGATTCCGTTGCCTGTTCGGGTGGACGCTTCGCATGGATCTCTGAAATGATTTCACTTGCAGAACCTTTGGTCAGATTCTTTCTGACCTCTTCGCCGGGGTCTTCGATGATACCGGCTTTGACGGCATCATCAATGGCTTTGATTTGAAATTTTGTTGCAGGTTCGTTGGCTCCAGGACGTTCTGTCGGTACTGCTTTTGCAGGTGCTTGAGTTCCCATATTCACTTCTTTTAACATTTTTTCCGCTTCCTCAGGAGTAAGTTTGCAGTACTGGTCATACGGCAAAGGGTTGATAAGTTTTTTTTCCACAGCTTCTTTGAAATTCTTCTGCTGTTCGGGCGTCATCAAAGGTTTTCTGGCTGCCATAATCAATTTCCTTTTTCAGTTTTGGGGTTGTATTCCTCTTTGGTGTAGCGTTTATCCCTGATCTCTCCTTTCCGCAGGGCTGTCCGCCGTTTGGCATGAAGATATGCCGGAGTTTCCGGAACTTTTTCCATGCGTTGAGCATAAAACATCACAATCGGATCGGTGATGGAATAATAGTGATTCCGCATACGGGATCTCTGCATAATGGTGTTAAGAATATCCGGAGCATTGCCCAGATAATGTTCCCGCAAAGGTACACCGTGGTTGTTGAGAGAGTTGATGTATTCCTGCTCAATGGCAGGAAATACAAAAACTGTATGCGGTAATTTTAGTTTCTGAATGATCGGTTCAAGCAAGGTTTCACTGGTAAAAAAGAGTTCTCCATCCTTTTCATTTTTGATTAGAAGATAATGGACGGGAAAATCTATTTTCCGGAAATACTCCAGCCAGGGAACAAAAGTCTTGACCGAATCCGGATCACTGGTCAGACAGCCGGTGACAAAGATTTCCACATCAACACTTTTAAGTTCGTTCTACGGTACCGATGAAAACCATTCCTGAGTCGTCCGGCTGGTCCCGGCTTTCATATCCACAATGACCACTTTTTTCTCCTCCTCTGAAAAGAGTGAATTTATTACGCTGTCAAGGGGATACTGTTCACTTGCTTCATCCAGAAAGAGAGAATACTCTTTCATCATTGTGGAAACAGTGCGGTTTTCATTGTCGGTATCGTAAATCAACACCGGCAATTCCAGATCCAGTGCGGCACTTGCCATCATCATGGCGGCGAAGGATTTGCCCACGCCGCCTTTGGTTCCGGCAATAAAGATGAGGAGTTTTTGCATCATTTACCTCCCGGAGTATCCAATTTATCCGGCAGTTTAAAGTCCGGTTTTTCCAGCTCCTGTTTTTTGCCATTTTCCACTTCCCGGACCACATTCTGCAAAACCTGCTGTTGGAGAACCATCAAAGAAGTGCGTTTGAGTTCGATCTGGGAAAGAGTCTCAAAGGTATCGGAAAACTCATTGATTTTCTTTATTTCCCAGATGTGAAGAGCAATGCTTGACGCAAATGCGGCGATAATGACGGCAATGATAATAACTTTCTTTTTCATTTTGCACCTCCAAAGGTCATTGTGTTACGGTCATTGACTTTCTGTTCCAGAAGTTCAATGTACCTTTGCATTTTTTTCAAACTGTCCAGTAAGTTGCGGGTGTTTTCATGCTGACGCTCAATGTCTTTACGCATCCGCTCATTTTCTTTGAAAACATCATCAAACATCTTACCTGCCTGTTCAAAACGGCGTTGATAATCTGCCACAGTTTCTTTGACGGAACGGGTTTCTGCCAGAGTATGGCTCATTTGTCCGGCAAGCGTTTGAGCGTACTGTGCCTTCAACTGCTTGCGGGCAAAAGATTCCGGATTGGCATCGTACTGGGGGATAAGGTTCCATTTGGGAGCCGTTTCAATGCGGTACACGGTCCCCGCCTCCCGCATTGTACCGCTGCCGGGATCAACCATTCTGCCAACGGAATACATTTTGACTCCGGCATTGGAAAGATACTTTTCCTGAGCGTCTCCCGGAATTTCCTGCCCTGCCATATAAAGAGGAACAGAGGTGTACTCTTTGGGGGTAATCTCCTTTTTGGTGCTGGAACAGCCTGTGATCAGCAACGCCAGAGCGGAGAATGTGAGTGTGGAGTAAAGAAGTTTTTTCATTTCAGCGGATTCCTTTCAATTCTTTTTTTAATGATTTGGGGAGAGCCTGACCGAGAGCATCGTGCAGCCGGGAGGCTTTTTCAACATCGGATTCAGAAGAGTTTTTGCCGGGAGCAAGTTTCAACTCTTCCAGTTTATTAAGGGCGGTGTCGGCAATAGCGGCTTTTTCTATATTGGTCACCTGTTCGATGTAGAGATAGAACTCTGTACCGGCAGGGACCCGGATATAGTAGGACTCTTTGGAAATCTTGTCGGTAATATTTTCCAGAGCTACATTGGACAAAGATTCAAATGCTGTTGCCAGAGCATTCTTGGTGGAACCGTCGTTGCGGGAAACGATAGTACTTCCGTTATCGTAGGTAGTCTTGGTCTGGAAACCTGCAGAAAGTCCCTGGGCAAACGCCATTGTGTATTGCAGCATCTCGTTGAGGTTGTTGTTGTTCATCACCCTTCCGGGAATGCCTGCCGCCATATCGGTAATGGTGGCTTTGCTTTTGTCGCCTGCCTGATTGGATTTTTCCAATATTCGTCCCTGCAGCTGCAACTCCAAACCAACCTGATCAGAGGTGATCTGCCAGACCAGCACGAA
>JAZNYR010000204.1:0-7503 GCA_045594525.1 Clostridia bacterium
GGGAAATTATAATCGTCTGGCAAATCCCAATATCGATACAGGTATGGGACTGGAGCGTATTGCTGCTATTATGCAGGGGGTTGACAACCTGTTTGAAGTGGATACCATTCAGAATGTGATGAAGCATATCAGCAAGATTGCCAATGTGGAATATAAAAAGGATGAAAAAGCAGATGTATCCCTGCGTGTTATCACCGACCATATCCGCGGAACAACCTTTATGATTTGCGACGGAGTTCTGCCCTCCAACGAAGGCAGAGGTTATGTGCTGCGCCGTTTGTTAAGAAGAGCTGCACGCCATGGAAAACTTTTGGGAATTAATCGTCCTTTCCTGCACGAGGTAGTGGGGACTGTTGCAAAAGAATCACTGTCCGGTTATCCTGAACTGGCAGAAAAGCAGGAATATATTGAAAAAATTGTAAAAATTGAAGAAGAACGGTTTGACGAAACCATCGACCAGGGCTTGAGCATCTTAAACGATTATATCGAAGAAACCAAAAATGCAGGAAGTACCGTTTTGTCCGGTGAAAAAGCATTTAAGCTGTATGATACTTACGGATTCCCCATTGACCTGACTCGCGAAATCGTGGAAGAAAAGGGTCTGACTGTTGATGAAGAAGTGTATCAGCAGGAAATGGATGCCCAGAAAAAGCGTGCAAGAGATGCAAGAGGAGATATGGAAACTGCAGGCTGGAAGGAAGATGCCTTGACCCAACTTGCAAAGCCTCTTGAAAATGAATTTATCGGATATGATAACTTAAACTGTCAGGCAACGGTTACTCTGCTGTTTGCTGACGGGGAAGGAAAACAGGAAATTACAGACGGCCAGTTTGTGATGATGACAGACAAAACCGTTTTCTACGGCGAAAGCGGCGGTCAGGTAGGGGACCAGGGTTCTATGAAGAACGGTTCCTGTGAGATTGCGGTTTTAGATTGTAAAAAGCAGAACGGAAAATATTTGCATACCTGCGAATTAAAATCCGGATCAGTAAAAGTAGGGGATACCCTGGAATTACAAGTATGTGCAGAGCGCAGAATGGCAACTGCAAGAAACCACTCTGCTACCCACTTGTTACAAGCGGCATTAAAGCAGGTATTGGGAAGCCATGTGGCTCAGGCAGGTTCTTATGTCATGCCTGACAGACTTCGTTTTGACTTTTCTCATTTTACTGCAATGACACCTGACGAAATTGCAAAAACAGAAAAACTGGTGAATGAAATGATTTTAGAGGCAATGCCCGTAACCATTTCTGAAATGAAGATTGATGAAGCAAAAGAAACAGGGGCAACTGCACTCTTCGGCGAAAAATACGGGGATGTAGTCCGTGTTGTAAAAATGGGTGATAAGAGCACAGAATTCTGCGGTGGATGTCATCTTCAAAACACCAGCCAGGCGGCTCTGTTCCAGATTGTTTCCGAAAGTGGTGTTGCAGCCGGCGTAAGAAGAATTGAAGCCATTACCGGTAATGCAGTATTGGAAAAATTGGATGCACTTAATGTGTTTGAACAAAAGATTGGTGCGGCTTTAAAAACCTCACCGGCAGATGCTGTGGCAAAGATTGAAGAACTAAATGCCGAGTTAAAAGCATTGAAGAAAGAAAATGAAAGCCTGCAGTCAAAACTTGCACAGGGTACCATGGATTCTGTTATTGATTCTGCGGTGGATGTAAAAGGCGTGAAGCTGATTACCCATAAAATGAAGGGCGATATGAACAGTCTGCGTCAGTATGCCGACTTGCTTCGGGATAAGGTGCAGGGTGCTTATGTGCTTGTGTTGGCAGCAGAAAACGAACGGGTCAACTTTATGGTTTGCGCAACTGCAGATGCACTTCAAATGGGTGCTCATTCCGGCAAACTGGTAAAAGAAGTGGCAGCTGTTGCAGGAGGTTCCGGTGGCGGTAAGCCTGAATCTGCTCAGGCAGGGGCAAAGCTTCCTGAAAAGATTGATGATGCGTTGAATGCGGCAAAGGATTTGCTGGCACAGCAACTTTAATTGGAGGTAGGAACAATGTCAGATTGTTTGTTCTGTAAAATTTTAAAAGGTGAAATTCCTTCCAAAAAGGTATATGAAAACGAATGGGTGTACTGTTTTGAGGATATTAACCCGGAAGCACCGGTTCATGTGTTGCTTATTCCCAAAGCCCATATTGCTTCTGCCAATGAACTAAATGAAGAAAACTCTATGTTGGTGGCAAAGATTTTTGAAGCGGCAGCTATCGTAGCCAAAAATTTGGGAATCGCGGAAAACGGTTACCGTATTGTGAACAATTGCGGAGTGGACGGGGGACAGACGGTAGGACATCTGCATTTTCACCTTTTAGGCGGCAGAAATCTGGGATGGCCTCCGGGTTAAGTCGCTTTCAGGAAAAAAAGCTTAGATTTTTCTTGTGAAGAATAAAAAATTTTAAAAAAACACTTGCATTTTCTTTGAAAGTGTGGTATAATAAGATAGACTTAAAGATAGGGTATCGTAATGAGTGGGTGTGAATCCACTCATTCTTATTTATGTCAGGAAAAAGAAGGTGAAATTGTGTCAAAAATTGAAAATATGATTTGGGATGTTGCAAAACCTATGGCAGAGAATGCAGGATGTTCTTTGTACGATGTGGAATTTGTCAAGGAAGGTACTAACTGGTTTTTACGCGTCACCATTGATAAAGAGGGAGGCGTCAGTACGGATGATTGCGAAAGTGTCAGCCGTCCTCTTTCCGATTGGCTGGATGAAAAGGATCCCATTACCCAAAGTTATTATCTGGAGGTGTCCTCTCCCGGAATCGACCGGAAGCTGACAAGACCGGAGCATTACGCAGATAATTTGGGCAAATTAGTAACCATTCGGCTGTTTACTGCCATTGACGGTCAGCGCCAGTTGGAAGGCATTTTAAAGGAATATCAAAACGGAACAATCGTTTTGGAAACCAATGAATCAACAATAACCCTGGAAAAGGCGAAAGTAGTAGATGTTCGCCTTGCCTGGCAGGAAGAAGAATAAGGAGGATAAAAATGAACGCGGAATTTATTATGGCCTTAGAGGCAATCGCAAAGGAAAAAAATATTGATAAAGAAATTCTTTTGGAAGCGGTTGAAGCAGCTCTGGTCACAGCATTCAAGAAGGATTACGGTGCGAATCAGCAGGTTCGTGCAGAAATCAACAGAGAAACAGGTGCTTATCGTTTGTTGGTAAGCAAAGAGGTTGTAGAGGAAGTTGTGGGTCCTCAAACTGAAATTTCTTTAGAAGAAGCAAGACAGTACAGCGAAAAGTATGAGATTGGCGATATTGCAGAATATGATGCCACTCCCAGTTCCTACGGAAGAATTGCAGCACAGACTGCAAAACAGGTGGTTGTACAGAGAATCCGTGAAGCAGAACGGGATCAGGTGTATTCCAGATTTTCTCATCTGGAGCATGAGCTGGTCAGCGGTGTGGTAAGAAGAACAGAAAAAAGAAATGTCATTGTGGAAATTGACCAGTTTGAAACCGTGATCACACCTGATGAGCAGGTTCCCGGTGAAACCTATCAGTCCGGTGAACGGATTAAGCTGTATGTGGCAGAAGTAAAAAAGACCACCAAAGGTCCCAGAGTGGTTGTCAGCCGTTCAAGAGCAGGTCTTGTAAAGCGTCTTTTTGAAGCAGAAGTACCCGAAGTTCGTGATGGTATTGTGGAAATCAAAAGCATTTCCCGTGATGCCGGTTCCAGAACCAAGATGGCAGTATGGTCTTCCAATGATTCTGTTGACCCCATCGGTGCATGCGTAGGAAATCACGGTGCCCGTGTACAGGCGGTGATGGATGAATTAAGAGGAGAAAAAATTGATATTATCAAGTATAGTGATGATCCGGTAGAATACATCAAGGAAAGTCTGAATCCTGCCAAGGTGATTTCTGTTGAATTAAATGAAGAAGAAAAATCCTGCCATGTTTTGGTTCCTGAATATCAGCTTTCTCTGGCAATTGGTAAAAAGGGTCAGAATGCATGCTTGGCAGCAAAACTGACAGGTTGGAAGATTGACATTCAGAGTCAGCCTGATGAAGAAGGAAGCAAGGCAGAATAAGGGCGGTGAGCAGATGAAAAAGAGTCAACCGGAACGGATGTGTATCGGCTGCGGTCAGCACAGACCAAAGATGGAATTGATTCGTGTGGTTTGCCAAAAGGACGGGAATGTTTTTATTGACCGTACCGGAAAAGCGGCTGGTAGAGGTGCTTACCTTTGTCCTGATTCCGTTTGCCTTCAAAAAGCACAAAAGGCGGGCAGACTGCAAAAAGCCTTTTCGATGAATCTGTCTGAAGAATTGTATGAAAAGCTGGCAGGTGAAATCTGAAAATGAAACAAGATGAAGTGTTGTCCGTATTAGGATTGGCCTATCGGGCGAAAAAAATAGTGATTGGATTTGATCCCATTTCCGAGCAGGCAAGACAGGGAAACATTCACCTGATGATTCTTGCTGAGGATTGTTCTGAAGGGACCAAAAAGGCCTATAGGAACAAGTGCCAATTTTATCACATACCTTGTGAAGAATACGGCACAAGGGAAACCATCGGAAAAAGTGTGGGAAAACAACAGATTGCCGCTTTGGCGGTATGCGATGAAGGATTTTCTGCACTTGTGTATAAAAAATTGCGGGGGTGAAGTTTATGGCAATAAGACCAAGAGTACATGAAATCAGTAAAGGATTTGGAGTCTCCAGTAAGGAAATTCTCACCTTGATGGAAGGCTTTGGAATTACCTTGAAAAACCATATGGCTATTTTAGAAGAAAAAGAATTGGATATGATTCTGGATTATTATACCCAGAAAAACCAAACCGAGGATTTGAGCCAGGTGTTCAAAGTGAAAGAACAGGAACAACCCAAAGCGAAACCTCAAAAAGAAGAAAAGAATGAGGGTAAGGATGAAGAAAAACCTCAAAAAGAAGAAAAACAGGTGAAGACCGTTCGTTATGTTGATACCCGTTCTTCCAATGTTGATTTGGAACGCCTTGATACAGAAAAGATTGAAAAGCTTGTGGATGACGAAAAATTGATTGATCAGGCGCCCACCAAACAAAAAATTAAAAAAGGAAATAAAAATAAACAGCAGAAAAATCAATCTGCGAAGAAAGAAATGGAACAGCCTGTAAAAGAAAAGGCTCCCAAAAAGGAAGAACCGAAGGTGGTTGCAATTCCTGAAAATATTGGTGTTGGTGAGTTTGCTGAACGGATTGGAGTGTCCGGTGTAGAAGTAGTGAAAAAACTGTTTATGCTGGGTGTAATGGCATCTGTCAGTGAAATTATTGATTACGATACCGCATCTTTGATTGCAGAAGAATTTAATGTAACCTTAGAACCGGAAATTATTGTGACAGATGAAGATTTGCTCTTCCAAGATACGGAAGACGATGAAAAGGATTTACTGCCCCGTAGCCCGGTTGTAGTTGTTATGGGTCATGTTGACCACGGTAAAACATCTTTGTTGGATGCGATTCGTGATACCCATGTTACTGCAACGGAAGCAGGCGGAATTACCCAGCACATCGGTGCATCTGTGGTAGAAATCAACGGTCGTCCCATTACATTTTTGGATACCCCCGGTCACGCAGCGTTTACCTCTATGCGTGCCAGAGGTGCTCAGGTTACAGATGTTGCGATTTTGGTTGTTGCAGCAGATGACGGTGTAATGCCTCAGACCATTGAAGCGATTAACCATGCCAAAGCGGCAGGTATTACCATTGTGGTTGCCATTAACAAAATGGATAAAGAAGGGGCAAACCCCGATCGTATCAAACAGGAACTGACCGAACACGATTTGCTGATTGAAGAATGGGGCGGTGATACCATTTGTGTTCCCATTTCAGCCAAGAAAAAAGAAGGAATTGATAATCTTCTGGAAATGGTTCTGCTGGTGGCAGAAATGAAAGAATTAAAAGCAAATCCCAACCGCCGTGCGAAGGGAACTGTTATAGAATCCCGTTTGGATAAGGGGAGAGGTTCTGTTGCCACTGTTTTGGTACAAAGAGGTACCTTGCGTTCCGGTGATATTATTGTTGCGGGTACTGCAGTGGGGCGTGTCAGAGCAATGCTTGACTTTAAGGGGAACAGAATTACAGAAGCCGGTCCTTCTGTACCCGTTGAAATTGCAGGCCTTTCTGAAACTCCTCAGGGTGGCGATATTTTCTATGCGGTAGATGATGAAAAGAAAGCAAGAGCCGTTGTAGAGGCAAGAAAACAGAAGATTAAAGACGAAAAAATTGCAGCTCAGCAAAAGATTTCTCTGGATAACCTGTTTGATTGTATCAAAGATGGAGAAATGAAGGAACTAAATATTATCGTAAAGGCAGATGTAGCTGGTTCTTTGGAAGCGGTAAAACAGTCTTTGGAAAAACTGTCCAACGAAGAAGTCAGAGTAAAAACAATCCACGGTGGTGTGGGTGGTATTACGGAATCTGATGTTATTTTGGCACAGGCTTCTAATGCAATTATTGTTGGCTTTAATGTAAGACCCGATGCTTCCGCCCGTGCAACAGCGGATATGACAGGGGTGGATATGAGAATGTACCGTGTCATTTACGAAGCCATTGAAGAAATGGAATCTGCAATGAAGGGTTTATTGGATCCCAAATTCCGTGAAGTGGTTCTGGGTCATGCAGAAGTCAGACAGACTTTCAAAGTGAGCGGTGTGGGAACCATTGCAGGAAGCTATGTAGCTGACGGTAAAATCAGCCGTAACTGTGAGGTTCGTGTGGTTCGTGACGGCATTATCATTCATGAGGGGAAACTGGATTCGTTAAAACGCTTCAAGGATGATGCAAAAGAAGTTGCCAGCGGTTATGAATGCGGTATGGGCATTGAAAACTTTAATGATATTAAAGAAGGCGACATTATTGAATGTTTCGAAATGGAACAGATTGAACAGTAACAAAAAAAGGCGGCTTATCATCCCACGGTAAGCTGCCAATATTCCTTGTGGGAGAAAGGCAGAAAATAGTTATGTCTTATGCCAGAATTGATAGAATATCCCAGGAAGTCAGACGGGAATTGAGCATGCTGATTCCTATGCTTAAAGACCCCAGAATTCCTTCTATGGTAAGTGTTACCAATGTTCGTGTAAGCAAGGATTTATCTTATGCAGAAGTGAATATCAGCGTTTTGGGAACGGAAGAGCAGCAAAAGGATGCAATTAAGGGACTGGAAAGTTCACAAGGCTTTTTGCGTCGGGAAATTGCAAGAAAGGTGCAGCTTCGTGCAACACCTGAGTTACTTTTTAAGCTGGATGATTCCATTTCTGAAGGTGCACGAATTTGCAATTTAATCAATCGTGTAAAAAGGGATGAAGAGTAATGAAACAGTTACTTGAATGGATCAAAGAGGCAGAACGGATTGCGCTGCTGCCTCATCTTCGTGCTGACGGGGATGCTTTGGGTTCCTGTTATGCGCTTGCAGAATTGATTAGAAATTTAGGAAAATCACCGTTTGTTATTTTAGAAGAAAAACCTCTTGCCAGATTTGATTTTTTAGAGGGAGAGTAT
>JAZNYR010000205.1:0-1525 GCA_045594525.1 Clostridia bacterium
CAATCAATCGTGCACTTTTTTCTAAAATATCGTGCAAAAAGCTTCCTGTATCCGGGGCTCCCAAGCGATATTGCCGCCGTTCCTTTGCCTTGAGATGATAGGTAGCATGAAAAGAAAAGGGACATTTATTAAAACGCTCCAAACGGGATACGCTCACATTCAACCCTTTCTGATACAAAGCATTTACCGTTTCAGAAGATAAGGTCACCTGTTGAAGGTCCCCGGTGCGATTGAGCATAGAAAGTCTGTCCTTCCATTCAGGCCGCTCTGAAAACCACCTCTTTGCCCTAGCATACTGTTCCGGCTGCTCCGCCATTTTAGAAAAGGTATAGCCGGGAGCACTGACCGTTGGTAGCTTGGTTACAGCCACAAGCTTTGGAAACAGTTCATAGAGTCGGTTCACAATCTGAGAGGCTGTTTTTGCCGTCTGATCCATGTCCCCTGTCCGATAACTGAAAATAAGTTTTTCCTGTGCCAGCGAAATCACCTTATAGATAATTTCCTGCTCCATGTAGGCTGCCTTTTGCCGACTTGTTGCTGTTTCCAATCCAAAGGCTTCCAGAATATCCCGTTCCGTGCCGTCCAACAAACCGCTTCGTTCTCCGCTTGCGGGAAATTCTCCTTCGTTGACGCCCATCACAAACAGGCACCGCACCCCGCCTCCCACAAAACGGTCTGCCGAGCTTACGGTAACGCTATCAAGACTTTGAGGAACAGAACCAACGGAAGAAGCATCAAACCCTTCTTCTACCAATTCCATAAACTTGAAAAAGCTGCCCTTGTCCTCCCCTGCCAATGTGACCACCTGGTCCAGTACATGTAGTAAAATATTCCATAGCTGACGGTATTCCTCACTTAATCGTTGCTCTCCCGACTTTCGGAAGGCTTCTGTTTTTTCCATCAGCTTATCATACATTCCTAAAGATTCCAAAAATAAAAACAAGGTTTTCGCCTGTTCTGAGTACGGTCTGCTCCCCTTTACATTTTCCCAAAGATTTTTTAAGGGTGCAACCAACAAATCGCGGGCTGTTTCAATTTCTTCCCGATTAAATTCACAATCCTCATCCGAAAAAGCACGATTGAGCTTTTCCGTCCATTTTTCATCCTCTGTCCAGATGTTACCAAACACCCCATAGGCAAGAGCAAAATTTTCCAGAGTATCTCCCTGTTCCTTGGATAAGGGGCTGAAATAGGATTTCACATAGTGAAAGACCGATTCATAATTCCAATTATGCTCGAAAATATCCCCGAAGGACAACAAAAAGGTCACCATAGGATGACTTCCCACCGGCTCCTTCTGATCGGTAAAATACGGAATTTGAAACATTCGGAACACCTGTTCCAAAACATCCTCATATCCCGAAAGATTTCTTGCTACAACCGCAAAATCACGATACCGCATTCCTTCCTCACGGCATAACCGCACAATTTCTGCCGCAACCATTTCCGCCTCCATGTAAGGATTTTCAGCGACAAACAACTGCAATTCATGCGGCTCGTTTTCCCATTGACCGCCCGGATATGT
>JAZNYR010000206.1:0-5514 GCA_045594525.1 Clostridia bacterium
ATCCGACTTCATCAGCAGCAAAGGTTGTTGTGCTGAAACCTGCAAGAGTTCCCGCAATTACACAAATCGCAAGAACTATGCTGAGTGCTTTCTTAGTAAATTGAATCATAGTTTTTACCTCCTTAAAAAATTCAATTGATGTTACTATGGATTCGACATACATGAACTTACTTCATCCGGTTCATTTTTAACCAATATCACCTTCTTTATTTATTATATCATGTCTGGCATGACAAATCAATGACAAAATCAAAATTTTTTATAAAATTAGGATAATATTTCCATTACAAGAGAAATCACAAACAGCAGGCTTCCGCCAAACTGGATAAAGAAACCGGTCTTTGAAAAATCTTTGCGGCGAAATACTATCGACAATGCAAGACACAGTATTGCGATTGTCGGCGTGTTGTATATGATTTGGTCGATGATTTCCACGCCGCTTTCCGTAATGCCGAAAAAGAAACAGAGAATCGTGATAAACGGAATTGCAAAAATGCCCACAAGGAAGTTGAATACGATGCCGACTATGTCGAGAGTAGAGTATTTATACGCCTTATCCTTGCGAACAAAAATCAGGCAAGCAAGGAAAAACTGACAAAAATGACAAAACTCTATGAATAAGAAAGGAAATTGATTATGTTTTACCAAACAACAAAAAAAGAGGCACTGAAATTATATCAGAAATTCCTTACAGATAAAGAAACTCTAATCAATTTATAAACATAAAAGCAATTGTGCACATAAGAGGTAACACTCTGCCCCTGCCAAAAGAAAAGCATTGACGAGAGTTAGTGCTTTTCTTTTTTGTTCGGAAAGGATTTGAACCCAAAGTGGGCACGAACCACGAAATAAGAAGGCTGCTCATCCTTCCACCATTCCATATTTTACTTTGATTCTTTCAAGCTTGTCTATCATTGGCTCTGCTATAAACCAAAGGAAAAAGGCTGTAGCAACTGCATGTATGAGATCAAAAGGGAGCCCCGCTACATAGGCAGAAAGAATCATTTCTTTTGTAATGTGATTTTGCCACATCATCAGCGAGGCAGGATTCATAATACCGCCGTAAATCACAAGGACTGCAAAAAAACCAAAGAAACAAAGAGAGCCCTTTGTTTTTCGGAGAAACCCTTTTTGAAACAGGATTCCCGCAACAAACCCGATTACACCAAAGGAAAACATCTGCCATGGTGTCCAGGGACCTTGTCCGAAGAAAAAGGAAGAAACAAATCCACTTACGGCACCTACCAAAAATCCCGTTTCACCGCCAAAGCACACCCCGGCAATGATGACAAGTGCAACAACGGGTTTGAACTGAGGCAAGCTTAAAAAAGCCGCTCTTCCTGAAACAGTAATGGCGCACAGGACACTGATGACAATCAATTCTCTTGCTTTTGGTTTTCTTGATTCAAACACCATACAAAAGGGTATCATGGTTTCAAGAATGATGAGAAGACTGATAAAATAATACTTTCTGTTCCCAAAGAAAAAGGCACCTGTGTATATGGTAAGAGGAATCGCCAGGAGTATCAAAAATGCAGAAACCTTAGTACGCTTTGTCAGCTTTCTTTCTGTTTTTGGTGGCTGCACAATTTCTATCCCTAAATCCTTTTGCGGAAAGAAACAAAGGCAGGCGACAAATAATTCCAGTATCAGAATCAACTGATATACATCCATGCGAAAGATGTTACTGTCAGTTTTAAGCAAACAGGTGAACAGAAACAGCATAGCAAACAGACTGCCCGCAACCATTCTTGAAGGAGACAATTTTTTGGATTTGGTCTTTGGTTTTTCCTTTTTTGGTTCATTCTTCTGAATGATTACAGAAGGAGTATTCCTTTCTTTCTTTTTCACCGTACCGCCAAGTGCCATTATAATATCCTCTGCAAGAACAGCTTCGGGAAGCGTTGTTCTTGCCATGCGGTTGGCAGAAGTGGTATAAAAGGTTTTTCCGCTGAAAAACTCTCTCGGTTCACCGATTGATGTGATATTGCCATCAAAAAAGAGGGCGCATCTGTCGGCATATTCTGCGCAAAATTCTATGTCATGAGACACCATAACAATAGTAACACCGTTTTCTTTCAAATGATATAAAATATCAGCAAAAATCTGTTTAAAGTGTGCATCAAAGCCTTTTGTGGGTTCATCCAACAACAAAATTTCAGGTGACATCAAAAGCACCTTCGCCAAAGCCGCTCTTTGCTGTTCGCCGCCGGATAAATCAAAAGGATGAGAGTCAAGCAATGATTCTATCCCGCAAAGAGATGCCATATTTTGAATGCAGATTTCCTTTTCGTCTTTTGTCAGCTTTGTTTCCGAAAGAATCTCCAAAAGGTCAAGAGATACGGTCTTTTTCACAAATACACTTTGTGGATTCTGGGGCAGTACAGCTAACCCTCCCTTTACAACCACTTCTCCTCGGTATGGTTTGTTAAGACCGGAAATCAATGAAAGTGCCGTCGTTTTTCCCGTACCGTTCCCACCCAGTAAGGCAAAAAACTCACCTTTATTTATCTTGATATTGAATCCCTTTACCACATCGGGCAAGTCTTTTTCATACCGAAACCAAGCATTTTTTACTTCAATCACCGTTTCTGTTTTGGTTTTTTTATTGTCGGTCTTTGGTATTAAATCAGGATTTGCCGGATTTGTTTTTGTGTATTCTTCCAGCCACATCCTGCCATCACGAACGGTAATGGGACAAGGCAGAACATTCGGCACCTCTCCGTAAACTATCATGGCTGTAGGAAGAGCCAAATACATATCGTGATTTTGAGATTTTAATCGTTCTCCCACTTTTCTAGGTTCGTCATCTGCAATGATTTTTCCGCTGTCCATAACCATTACTCTGTCGGCAATCGGGAAGATTTCTTCAAGACGGTGCTCGGAAAGAATCACCGTTACACCAAGCTCTCGGTTGATTTTTTCAACTGTCCTCAAAAATTCCTGTGCGGCGATTGGGTCAAGCTGACTTGTGGGCTCGTCCAATATTAAAACTGAAGGCTGCATCACCATCACAGAGGCAAGATTTAAAATTTGTTTCTGCCCTCCTGATAATTCTGTTACCTTTTGATAAAACCAATTTTGTATGCCAAAAAAGGATGCCATCTCCGACACTCTTGTTCTGATTTCGGAAGTGGAATACCCAAGGTTTTCCAACCCAAAGGCAAGCTCGTGCCATACCTTGTCTGTCACAATCTGATTATCAGGATTTTGCATGACAAATCCAATCCCCGCCGCTTGTTCCTTGGTATCGCAATCTGCAAGGGGTTTCCCGTTAAAAGAGATCCTTCCGCTTATTTTACCAAAAGGAGCTAGTGAGGATTTTAAAAGGCGAAGAAGGGTAGTCTTTCCACAGCCTGATTTCCCGCAAAGGAGCACAAATTCCCCCTGATTCACAGTAAAATTAATATTGTCAAGAGCCTTATCCCTTCTGTTGGGATAAGTAAAGTTTACATTTTCGACCTGAAAGCTTTCCATCGTCTCACCTCCCGAATTTCAAGAATGATAGGACACATACAAAGGAGCAAGTATGCCGCAAATACACTGATGCCAAATACGGATACCTCCGCCCCTTTCATAGACGGAAAATAGTGAAAGGACATTCCGCCCATAATCGTTCCTGCAAGAGTATAACTTCCTAACAGTACGATACAAAGAAGCTCCCTCTTATCCCGCTTGTCAAATTGATAGATAGAAAAAGCTGTCCTTCCGGGGATGCCATACCCTCGGGATTTCATGCTGTCCGCAGTTTCGATTGCATTTTCCAGTGACCAGGTAGTCATAATAGATACAATACAAAGTCCTTGCTTTGCTCTCTTTATGATACTTCCACTTGACGCATCACGACCCATACCTCCTTGTGCATTGGTTACCACCTTAAGTTGGGCTGCAAACTTCGGTACAAACCGAAGTGTCATAGAGAGAATCAGCGACATTGCAGGTATGATTTTCCCAAACAGATAAATAAATTTATCACTGGTCATAATTTCGTTGTAGCAAGAAAACCAACAAATAACACTTACAATCATCGTCGCTGCCGCAAGTCCGTAAACAATGGATTCTAAAGTCAGCGGATTTCCGCTTGGCAGATACACGATCACCGTAACGCCTTCGTGATTGAAGGCAGGGTTCATCAGTGCCATTATAATCAGCACGGGAAGCATATAGATTAAGTTTGTCTTGATTGCTTTTCTGCCCTTTAGCATCACAGAATACAAAAAACTGCAAGCAAGGGAAACACCCAGGCAAACCGGATGCATAAAAAAGCAAGAAAACCCGATTACAAATACAAAATAGATAAAATTGACAATCGGGTGATAGGTTTTAAATTCACTCATTTTAATACTCAATTCCTTTTCTTGAAGGCATGCCCAATTTGTACGGATGTCTCACTTCTTTGACTTCCGATATATAGTCAGACACATCAGCAATTTTTTGAGGCAAACAATGTCCGGTAAGGAGTATTTCCTTGTTTTGTTTCCACTTCTTTAAAAATTGGATCAATGCGTTTTCTTCTATATATCCAAATGCAACTGCATCCAACACCTCATCCAGTACGATCATTTGATAGTTCTCAATCACATTTTCCGTTTCTTCAAACAACAGTTTTGTATAAGCATCCGTAAATTTTGTTGTAAGTGCTTCGTTTTGATTGTCATAAAGTTCATAATACTCGTTTGAAACCAAAATGTCTATCTGTTCCAGAGCATCCATAACCTTACATTCAGCAGAGTGATTGTTCTTTAAAAACTGTACAAACAGAACCCTATTGCCGCATCCTGTGCATCGAACAGCCGCACCGATGGTGGCGGTCGTTTTGCCTTTTCCGTTTCCATAATAACTTTGTATCATGATTGATTCTCCTTTTGCTACAATAAAAAAACTGCGGCAATTTTTCTTTAGAAAAAATTACCACAGCTGCGTTTTTCTGTGATGCATCACAATTTGTGTACCATTTTTTTGCACACAAAAACATTACCTCTATGCCTATAAGCACTTGCGAGATAACATCAAAGCAGGTCTTGTGACTCGTGTCATATAGACAAATCCGTCCGCATTTTTATATCCTGCCTTCTCAGTTTCCCAATGACTATCTTTCGATAACGGATACAAAAACTTCGACACACACACCGACAGTGATCGCAGGGGATTCTCACCCCATTCCCTTTTCAGTCACTATGCCTTGCCGGAGGGCTTTTACGGCATAGTCCGCACTCTGTATGAAAGTATTCTGTTGTTATAAAAATTATATCATAAATTTAGGGATAATTCAATACAAAAAACAGATATTTTTACATCCGTCAGACAATTCATCAAAAAAGCAATGTGACGATAAAAGCCGATGCTTTTTTCTGAAAGAGTCGAATGGTTTAGATGTCACAGGGATTAGTAACAAAAACTCCCCGCCTCAAATTGTTTTTATTATTCCTCTATAGGAGGTAGACAAATTATACCAGCTGTCGTGTCATTATGTATTCTCACCACTCTGTCAGTGACATTGCCGGATATTTCATA
>JAZNYR010000207.1:0-2813 GCA_045594525.1 Clostridia bacterium
TATCCTGATGGTGGTGCTGATTTTATGCGTATCTTTTGGGATTTACGGACTGTATCAAACGGAGGGCGAGCAGGTGTTCCAATCCTCCGACCAGCTGACCGTGGTCATTGATGCAGGCCACGGCGGGATGGACGGCGGTGCGGTGGGCACAACGGGAGTGCTGGAGAAAAATCTGAACCTTGAGGTTGCCAAAAAGCTGGAAAAGTTAGTGACCGACGGGGGCGGAAAGGCGCTTATGACCCGTCAGGAGGATGTGTCTTTACATACGGATTCGGACACCACCGTTCGGGAACAAAAACGGAGCGATCTGAACTTTCGCCGTTCCTTTGCCTCAAACAGCGGAGCGGATGCTTTTATCAGTATTCACATGAATAAATTTGAGCAAAGTCAGTACCGAGGTGCCCAGATTTTTTATTCCAAGGCGGAACACAGCAAACGGCTGGCGGAGCTGATCAGAAAACAAGTGGTGCCAATCAGCGAAAAAAGCGAAGGCAGAGAAATCAAAGAAGCCTATGACACCATGTTTATTTTACAGGAAAACACAATCCCTTCCGTTATTGTGGAATGCGGATTTTTATCAAACCCCGAGGAGGAAGAGCTGTTAATGTCAGAGGACTATCAGCAACAGATGGCAGAGGCCCTTTATCGGGGCTTATGTGAATTTTTACAGGAGAAAAACAAACAATGAAAGCAAAAACCAAATTTGTATGCAATGAATGCGGATATGAAACAGTGAAATGGATGGGAAAATGCCCCGAGTGCGGCAGTTGGAATTCCTTATCCGAATTTGTGGAGCATCCACCCCTGAAAGGGGGAGGCATCACAAGTGCATCCGCGGTACCTCTTTCCATTGACCAAGTGGAGCTCACCACAGAGGAACGGCTCTCAACGGGAAGCTCCGAGCTTGACCGTGTGCTGGGGGGCGGTGCGGTGAAAGGGTCTCTGATTTTGGTTGGAGGGGACCCGGGAATCGGAAAATCCACATTGTTGCTGCAGGTTTGCAATCATTTATCCCGTAGGGGTTCGGTGCTGTATGTTTCAGGAGAAGAATCCCAAAAGCAAATCAAAATGCGTGCCCAAAGATTGGGTGCATTGGAGAAAACCCTCTTTGTGTTATCCGAAACCAACACGGCACAGATTCAAAAAGCCTTGTCAGACCACTCCTATTCCGCGGTGGTGATTGACTCCATTCAGACCATGTATAACGAAGGGGTCACCTCCGCTCCCGGCAGTGTTTCCCAGGTGAGAGAGGCAACCCTTCTTCTCATGCGGATTGCAAAGGAGCAGGGAATTACGGTGTTCGTAGTGGGCCATGTGACCAAAGAAGGCTCTTTGGCGGGGCCAAGAGTGCTGGAGCACATGGTGGATTGTGTGCTGTATTTTGAAGGAGACGGCAATCATGCCTTCCGTATTTTGCGAGGGGTGAAAAATCGGTTTGGTTCTACCAACGAGCTGGGCGTATTTCGTATGAACGAACAGGGACTTTGCGATGTTCCCAACCCTTCCTCGTTGTTTTTGGAAGGGCGGGCAGAGGATACGGCAGGTTCTTGTGTGTTCTGTTCCATGGAGGGCTCTCGTCCCATTTTATCTGAAATTCAGGCTCTTGTTACCTCCACCGTGTTCGGCCTTCCCAGACGGGCGGTCAGCGGACTGGACCACAACAGAATGGTGTTGCAGGTGGCGGTGCTGGAAAAGCGGGCGGGATTACGGCTTTCCTCCTCGGATATTTATGCCAATGTGGCAGGAGGCCTTCGCCTGGACGAACCGGCTTCTGATTTGGCGATGTGCCTCGCCATTGCCTCCAGCTTTCAAAATAAGCCGGGAAGGGCGAGAACGATTGCCTTCGGCGAGGTAGGACTGACGGGAGAAATCAGAGGTGTCAGCTTTGCGGAGCAACGAATCCGCGAGGCAAGAAAACAGGGATTTGAACAGTTTATCATTCCCAAAGCCAATGTAAAGCAGCTCTCCGACCAAACAGGAGTGTTCGGGGTCAGCGACCTGACAGAGGCAATCAAACGATTCTTAAATTAACAGAATTGTAACATTTTTTGGTGAATTTGGAATTGACTTTTCCGCAAGTTTTTGGTATAATAAGAGTATAGAAACGATATGGTTTCAGGGGGAAATTACTATGTATCATATTGGAGACAGCGTGGTTTATCCGATGCACGGGGCCGGTGTGATTGTGTCAATTGAAGAACGGGAAGTTCTTGGCGACAAGAAAAAATACTACATTATGGAAATGCCGATTGGCGATATGCGAGTCATGATTCCCATGGATAATTTACAGCAGATTGGAATCCGTGACGTGATTTCTACCCAAAAAGCAGATGAAGTCATTCATGATTTAAAAGATTATGAGGAAGAAGAAACTGCCAATTGGAACAAACGGTACCGTGAAAATATGGTAAGAATCAAAAGCGGTGACATTTTTGAAGTGTCCCATGTGGTGAAAAGCCTGATGCTGCGTGATCATGAAAAAGGCCTTTCCACAGGGGAACGGAAAATGCTGAACAGTGCAAAGCAAATTCTGGTCAGCGAATTGGTAATGGCAAAAAAACTTCTGCAAAGCGAAGTGGAGCAGCTTTTAGAAGGCATTTGCTGCAAATAAATAGACAGTTAAGAGACGCTCTCGAAAGCGTCTCTTTTTTCAATCAAAAGCCTATCCCTCGAACAGGGGATGGATGAATTGTACCTTCGGTACATGAATTGCCCGATGGGCGTGAATTGAACTTTTTAAGTTCATGAATTGTTTACTTCGTAAACATTATGGCTGAAAATCTTCGATTTTCTTTGATTTTACGGAAAGGATT
>JAZNYR010000208.1:0-10223 GCA_045594525.1 Clostridia bacterium
AGTGATTCAGATGGAAGGGGTGCAGCTTACTCTTCGTGCCCTGGCACCTTCTATCTTCTTTGTTTGTGTATCTTCTGTTATAAATGGTTATTTCCAAGGGATGCAGAATATGAAATCCACCGGCACAGCACAGGTGTTGGAGCAGGTGGTCAAATGTACCTTAACCATTTTATTTGTTGCCCTTGCCGCAGGAGGAAAACCGGAAGTGCTGGCAGCTTTGGCGACCACTGCAACCACCCTCTCGACCATTGCCAGCTTTTGTTATGTGGGTGCCTATTACCGTAAAAGAAGGGAAAAAGCGGTCAAAACCACCGAAAAAATGCCTTCTGTCAAGAAGCTTGTAAAGAATATTTTGTTGATTGCACTGCCTTTTTCTTTAGGGTCTATTGTGACGGCAGTAAACCGTCTTATTGATACAGCCACCATTACCCGCGGGATTAAAACCGCCTTTTTGAATGGGATTCCCTCTGTATTCGGCGGAACAGGAATTGCTCTTCCCAATGGGGTTCAGTT
The DNA here is from genome assembly GCA_045594525.1 of Clostridia bacterium. Classification (GTDB taxonomy): domain Bacteria; phylum Bacillota; class Clostridia; order HGM11514; family HGM11514; genus SIG438. The sequence goes on from JAZNYR010000208.1 coordinate 514, forward strand.
AAATGACGAGGCGGTGAGACTTACGGGGATTCTTTCTAAAAGTGATACCTTAATCAATCTGCCGATTGCTGTGAATGTGGCATTGGCAACGGTGCTGGTGCCTGCCATTACCGCGGCTGTGACCCGCAACGATAAAAAGGAGGCAGGGGAAAAGATTTCTTTGTCCATGTTATTTTCCATTTTGGTGGTGGTTCCCTGTGCTCTTGGGTTTGTTGCGTTGGGACAGCCCATTTACCGTTTGATTTATCCCGCTGCTACAGAAGGGTACGAGCTTTTACAGTTAAGTGCCATCTCCCTTGTGTTTATGGCACTCAATCAGACCATGTATGGTGTGTTGCAGGGCATGGGTCGGATTTATCTTCCTGCCATCAGCCTGATTGTAGGGTGTACGGTGAAAATCGTATTGAATCTGTTGCTCATTCGGATTCCCACCATTCATATTTACGGTGCGGTCATCAGCTCTATTGTTTGTCAGGGAGTGTCTTTCCTTATTTGTCTGTATCCCCTGCGTCATTCCCTGGAGCTTCAACCTGTGCGTCACATCATCAAGCCTTTGGCGGCAGGTCTTTGCATGGGCGGTGCGGCGTTTGGTATTTATCAGGGACTCTATGCTGTGCTTCACTCCAATTTAATTGCCCTTGTTGCGGCAATATTTGGTGCGGTCCTTGTCTATTTCGGGCTTGTTGCGGGAATGGGGATTTTAAGCCGGGAGGAATACAGCCAAATTCCCGGAGGAGAAAAGCTGTACGGATTGATTCACAAAAAACAACACTAACGAAAAGGAGCTGTAGCGAAATGCTACAGCTCTTCTGTTTGGGTGTGTGCATTTTTGCCACACTCTATTTTTACTTGCAACAATGGGAGCGATAATCTGTATCACAGTCATCGAAATTTTCTCTTTGAGGAGGGAAGAACTCGTCAAAGGGGAACTGGATTCGTTCAAACAAATCGCAGGGGCTGTCGTCGGAGGCAGACACACATTCCTTTTGAGGAATACAAAAATCAAAGGACGGAATGAGAAGCTGAGATTTCCGTTCCAGTCTGACAATGGTGAACAGTCCTAACGACACTAAAACGGCCTTGTTTTCGTCGCAGGAAACCAGCTCGTCGCCAAAACATCCGCAGATGAATTGAGGAATGTTGCAAGGGTCTTCGCAACAGCAATTGCATTTTTCAACCAGCTTTGCACCTAAACAAATAGGGTCCACCACTTCCACTACCGCATTGGGCAGGTTGGTTTTTTTGCTTAATTGGGTATCGGCTTCGTTGGGACGGTATTTGGACGAGAAAATTTTTGCATTTCCTTCCGAACCGAACAAAATCACCTTTTTATCAAAGGTTGCAAGACCTTCTACCTGCACAGGCATTCCAACGCCTGTGAATACATCCAAGGTGATTTTGAAAAAGTATTTGATGTCAACGGTGAAAAAGCCTTTGTTAAAGGGAACTGCTTCCACATCGCTGTAAACCCAGATGATTTCCGCTTTACGGCATTTTACATTGATGGCTCTGTTAATCAGCTCCTGATCGGAACGGGTAAACAGAACATTCAAGTCCTCCAGGCAATCCTTTTCTTTGCAGGAATCGTAAATTTGATTGGTTTGAATACAAACAGAGTCGCAGGGTTGACTGTTGTTTTGAATTTCTGAAGATGTAATTCTTTCGTTCATAAAAAATCCTCCTTTTTTCCCGATTGATACGGGGATTCATTTGTTATACTATGCCAAAGAATAGCAAGTGGTGAGAATAAAACAAAAAGAAAAGTTCCATACTACAGTCAGAAAGGAAGGATGAATATGGGACAAAAGGAAAATGAACGGTATCAGCAAAAGGTGATGGAGGCATCTCCCCGTTCTCCCTCTTGGAAAAACTGCTTTTTTGCCTTTTTGGTGGGGGGCGGAATCTGTACTGTGGGACAAGGGTTAAGACAGGTATTCCAGTGGGTTGGAATGAACACGGAGGTTGCTTCCTCTTTTGTTTCGATTATTTTAATTTTTTGCAGTGCTTTGTTTACGGGCATCGGTTGGTATGACGATTTGGCAAAGCACGCAGGCGCGGGAACATTGGTGCCCATTACCGGTTTTGCCAATGCGGTTGTATCTCCTGCACTGGAATACAAAACAGAAGGAATGGTTACAGGGGTTGCAGCAAAAATGTTTATCATTTCAGGCCCCGTGATTGTGTACGGTATTTTGTCTGCCGCGGCCTTTGGCGCAATTCGGCTTATTTTTCAGCTTATAATGGGAGGGTAAGAATGGATACAAGATTAGGTGCAAGAACGGTGGAATTTGCAAATCCTCCCGTTATTTTGGAGTCTGCTGCCACGGGAAGTAAAAAGGAAAGCGAAGGAAAACTGGCGGCGGATTTTGATTTGCTGGTTCCCGATCCCCTTTGGGAGGAAAAAAGCTGGGAGGCGGCAGAGAGCAAGTTTTTAAAGCAAGCAATTACCATTGCTATGGAAAAAGCAGGGCTGAAATTGAGCCAGATTGGTTGCATTGTATCGGGAGATTTGATGAATCAGTGTACCTCCACCGCCTTTGCCATTAAGGATTTTCACAGACCCCTTTTGGGGGTGTACGGTGCCTGCTCTACCATGGCAGAATCCATGCTGGTAGCGGCAAACTTTATCAGCAGCGGCTTTGTGGAATATGCCATAGCCGCCACCTCCAGCCATTTTTGTTCTGCGGAAAAACAGTTCCGCACACCCTTGGAATACGGCGGTCAGAGAACCCCCACTGCCCAATGGACGGTAACGGGTTCGGGTGCGGCGATTTTGGGTGCAACGGGAGAAGGGCCGAAAATCACCCATGCCACATTGGGGAAAATTGTGGACCGCGGAATTACCGATGCCAACAATATGGGAGCTGCCATGGCACCCGCCTTTGTAGATACCATGGTGAATCATTTTAAGGATACGGGACGGAAAGTGACCGATTACGATTTGATTGTATCGGGAGACCTTGGATTTGTAGGACGGGAGCTTGCGGTACGGCTTGCGGCAGAAAACGGTCTTGACTTTTCCGTCAATTATGACGATTGCGGTTGCATGATTTATGATAGAACCAAGCAGGATGTTCATGCAGGCGCCAGCGGATGTGCCTGTGCGGGAACGGTGCTGTGCGGTCATTTGTTAAAAAGAATCAGAAAGGGCGAGTTAAAGCGGATTTTATTTGCCCCCACAGGTGCACTCATGAGTCCTACCACCTGTATGCAGGGGGAAAGTATTTTAGGCATCAGCTATGCCATTTCTATTGAACTTTAATTTTTATGCACCTTTTTTTGCTTTTCGCATATTGTGAAAGTACGAAAAGGGGGGAGAAACCGTGTGTAAGAAAAACCGAGGAGCAGGAGTGATTTTAATACTGATTGCCCTGGCGGTATTCGTCACCTTTCTTCTTCCTGAATGGATCATTATCGTTTTGCTGTGCATGTTACTGTTGTTAGCAGGATTTTTATTGATCAGGTAAAGGAGGGAGCAGGGTATGAAAATCATTGTTGTTCGTCCTACAAAGTTCTGGGGAAAAATTTTGAAAAGTTTGTTCAAAGTATAATCAAAAGCCTGCCGACAAACCCGTCGGCAGGCTTTTGATTATGAGCAAATTGTAAACATTTTGTGAATCTTTTGAAAATCACCTTGACACCCTTTTGAAAAAAGATTATAATCGAAACAGAACATTTGTTTTGCAAGCGTGAAAATGAAACATTTTCAGAAGGGATGCGTCGGATTTGAAAGAAAAATGGAAAAGCTTGGACAGGGAAAAGATGTTTCAAAAGATGAAGAAATCAAATAAGAAAAAGTGGATGATTCTTGCTCTGGTTCTGATTGGGGCAATTGCAGTCATCATTTTTTTGATGTGCAGAAATAAACCTGATATTGCGGTCATGTCTCAGGTGAGTGATGTGGAGGTTACATACGGGGATATTACAACCACCATTACAGGCTCCGCTACCATTCAGCCCAAGGACCAATATTCTGTCACCTCTTTGGTAACGGGAGAGGTTCTTTCCTGTACCTTTGAAGAAGGGGGTGTGGTAAAAGAAGGGGATGTTCTGTATCAGATTGATGCCGCCGATATGGAAAAAAGTCTGGAAAGTGCGGAACTGAATTTACAGCGCGCACAAAGAGATTATCAAAATGCAGTAGATGGTGTGAACGATTTGCGGGTTTTATCCGATGCGTCGGGGCTTGTCAGTCAGGTTCATGTATCGAAAGGAGACCGGATTCAGGAAGGAACTCCTCTGGCTGATGTTTACGATGCAAGCTATATGAAGCTCACCTTGCCCTTTAACGCAAGTGATATTGGCAGAATTTATGTAGGACAAGGGGCTTTGGTGCAGGTGTATCATACCTCCGAAATCCTCACCGGTACTGTAAGCGAAATCCGCACTGCAAGCTATGCCAAGGCGGGAGGTGCGCTGGTGCAGGATGTGGTAATCAAGGTAAAAAACCCGGGGGTTCTCACTCCTGAGGATACTGCCACAGCCACCGTAGGTGAGGTTGCCTGCAACGACAGCGGAACCTTTGAATATCTTTCAAAATCCACCATTACCTCTACAGGTTCGGGTAAAATAGAAACCCTGTATCTTGCAAAGGGAAACAATGTTAAGGTGGGAGATCTTGCGGCAGTGCTGTCCAGCGAAAGTGCGAATCAGTCCTTGGAAAATTCCGCACTGTCCTTGCGTGATGCTGAGCTTTCCTCTGAAAAAGCTCAGGAACAGCTGGAGGACTACACCATTACCGCACCCATTTCAGGAACAGTAGTGGAAAAGAATGTGAAGGCGGGAGATAAGTTGGACCATAGTTCTGCCAATGCAACCGGTGCAATGGCGGTGATTTTTGATATGTCCTCTTTGCAATTTGATTTGCATGTGGACGAGCTGGATATTAATAAAATGAAGGTGGGACAGGAGGTTTTGGTCACCGCCGAAGCCTTGGACGGAAGAGAGTATCAGGGAACGGTCACAAAGGTCAGTGTAAACGGCACTACCACAAACGGCGTTACTGTATATCCCATTACGGTTGAAATTACGGAATTTGACGAGGAATTACTCCCCGGGATGAATGTGGATGTTTCCATTACCGTCAGCAACACGGAGCATGTTTTAGTTGTGCCTATCGGTGCGGTAAACCGTGGAAATACGGTATATGTGAAGGGAGAAAAGGAATCCAAGGAGGATCAGGCTCCCCAAGGATATAAAACCGTACAGGTCACCACGGGTGCCTCCAACGAGGAGTTGATTGAAATCACTTCAGGACTAAAAAAAGGAGACCTGGTTCGGGCAGAGATTGTGATACCGATCAACGAGGGATTTATGATGCCCGGAATGAACGGCGGAAGAATGCAGGGTGGCGGAATGCCTGATGGCGGAATGCAGGGCGGAGGCGTCAGACCATGAGTGCGTTAATCGAATTTCAGGATGTTTATAAAATTTATCAGATGGGAGATGAAGAGGTAAGAGCGGTGGACGGTGTTTCCTTTCAGGTACAGGAAGGAGAATTTGTTGCCATTATCGGTACCTCGGCAAGCGGACAATCCACTTGTATGAATATTATCGGCTGTCTGGATGTTCCCACAAAGGGTCACTACTTTTTGAAGGGTCGGAATGTAAGCCAGATGGACAATGATGAACTGGCCGAAATCCGCAATGAGCTTTTGGGTTTTATTTTCCAACAGTATAACCTTCTTCCTAAACTTAATGTCATAGAAAATGTAAAATTGCCTCTCATGTATCGGGGGTTGGACGAAAAAAGTCAGAATGAGCAGGCCATGGTTGCCTTAAATCGGGTTGGGCTTGCGGATAAAAGGAAAAACAAACCCTCTCAGTTATCGGGGGGACAGCAACAAAGAGTGTCCATTGCCAGAGCGTTGGCGGGAAATCCTTCTGTGATTTTGGCAGATGAACCCACAGGTGCTCTTGATTCCAAAACCAGCCGTGAGGTAATTGATTTTTTGGTTCAGCTCAACGAAGGCGGGAATACCATTGTGCTGATTACCCATGATAACTTCATTGCTGCCCGTGCAAAACGGGTAATTCGGATTCAGGACGGTAAAGTGATTTACGACGGTCCCGCCCAAGGGGACGAAATCATTCGTACCCAGTGTTTCAGAAAGGAGGAAACTCATGAAGCTGAGTAAAACCTTTCAACTGGCAATTTCCAGCATTGTTTCCAACAAAATGAGATCCTTTCTGACCATGCTGGGTGTGATTATCGGGATTATGTCGGTGATTGTTCTGGTCAGCATTATGGGCGGACTGACGGGGGAGGTTACCTCCATGTTTGAAAGCTTAGGGACGGACTCTGTTACGGTCAATATTATGTCCCGAGGCGGGAACCGAGCGGTGAAAGCAAAGGATATGTATGCATTTGTGGAAGAAAACCCTCAGCATTTTACCCATCTTTCTCCTACCGTCAGTATGAATGGTTCTGTAAAATCTGTTGGAATGACGGAGGATGTGACCACCACTTCCATTACAGGTGTCAGCGAAAGCTATGACGAGATTAAGGATTATACTGTAGAGCAGGGACGGTTTTTGCAATATATGGATATGGAAACCAATGCAAAGGTGTGTGTGATCGGTACCTTTGTGGAGCAGGAACTGTTCGGCAAGGGTCAGGCTCTTGGAAAGACCGTGAAAATCAACGGCACCTCCTATACGGTTGTAGGAGTGCTGGAGGAACAGGCGGATTCTGCTGAAAGCTCAACGGATGATTGTCTGTTTTTGCCCTATACCAGTGCCACAAAGCTGAATCAAAATGCCGACATCAGCTCTTATGTGTTAAAAGTGGCGGATGTGGATCAAATTTCTCTTTCCAAAGGGATTTTGGAAGCACAGCTGACAAAGTGGCTGGGAGATGATTTTTATCATATTTTTGCAATGAGTGAATTGATTGATCAAATGAATGAAATGATGAATATGATGACCATTGCCCTTGTGCTCATAGCAGGAATTTCTCTGCTGGTGGGCGGGATTGGAATCATGAATATTATGCTGGTTTCCGTAACGGAGCGAACCCGCGAAATCGGCATCAGAAAATCCCTGGGTGCCAAAAACAAAAGTATCTTGCAACAGTTTGTCATTGAAGCGGGGACGGTCAGCGGTTTAGGGGGAATCATCGGGATTGTGATTGGCTCAATCCTTTCCGTTGTTGCAGGGAATCTGATGGGCATTCGTGTTCTTCCTTCTGCTATGGCGATTGCGGTTTCCTTCACGGTTTCCGTGGGGATTGGTATTATCTTCGGATTTTTGCCTGCCCGAAAAGCGGCACATTTAAATCCTATTGATGCGTTACGATATGAATAAGAGAGGATGGATGAACTTGAAAAAATTGCTTGCTCTTTGTCTGATTTTGAGCATATTGTTATCCTGTCTGCCCGTTTGGGGTGCATGGGAAAATGAAGAGGATATTGCACGGCTTTTGGCAGAGCTTGAAATTATGCAGGGGGATACAGACGGAAATCTTCGTCTTGACGATACCATTACCCGTGCAGAATTTGCAAAAGTGGTTATTGCCTCCTCGGAATTTAAGGATTCTGTTGCAACAGGAAGCAGGGTTTCTCCTTTTCAAGATGTACCTGCAAGTCATTGGGCAGCTCCCTATGTGCAGTTGGCAGTAAACAAAGGTTTTTGCAAGGGGTATTTGGATGCAACCTTCCGTCCTGACAATACCATTTTGTTCGAGGAAGGGATTACCATGCTTTTGCAAGTGTTGGGATATACCAAAGAGGATTTCGGAAATTCCTGGCCTTACGGACAGGTAGGGATCGCAAAACGAATCGGACTTTGCGACAATCTGAATCTTGACATCGGGGATCCCCTGACCCGCCGTGATGTGATGCGCCTTTGCTATCACCTGTTAACTGCAACACCCAAAAACGGAAATACGGATTATATTACAACTTTACATTACAATATCGTGGAGGATGTGGTGCTGATTGCCACGGCGTACGAGGACAGCTCGGTGGGCGGTGACAAAATCGTCACCTCAAACGGCACCTATCGGATTTCTGATTCTTTCCGGTATGATCATGTGGGGAAAAAGGGAGATGCGGTGATTAAGGATCAAGACCGTCTGGTTGCCTTTGTGCCCGACTCTCAAACAGTAGAACAATATATCGTTTATCAGGTGTTGGGAGATGATATTGTGGTGACGGGTCAGAGCGGTCTTACCACATTGAATCTGGATACCGGTTTAAGTGTTTACCATAAAAGTCAGAAGGTGAGTTTAAATAGCTTGCTGTCCTCTTTGGAGGCGGGGGATTTGCTGACCACTTATCAAAATTCTCTGGGGATTTTGGATTATGGCGTGGTTTACACAGGTCAGTTGGAAGGACCCTTTACCTATACGGGTCAAAGCTTGCTGGAATCTTGGAGACTGACCAATCCCACGGTGACCAGAAACGGTGCGGTGATTGAGACAGGTCAACTGTCCCAATATGATATTGTGTATTATTCCAAGGGGTTAAATCAAATCTGGGCATACAACAATAAAGTAACGGGCATTTACGAGAGCGCTTCTCCCAATCAGGATATGCCGACTCAGATTACCGTGTCGGGCAAAACCTATTCCATAGAGGGAGCCAATGGTTTGAAAAAGCTGGCAACAGGCGGAAGTTATTCCTACGGTGATTCTGTTACCTTGCTCCTTGGAAAAGACGGCGGTGTGGCGGATGTGGTTTCTCCCTCCCAGATGGATACAACGGTATATGGTTATTTAACTGCATCCGGAACGAAAAATTTCACTGTCGCCGGTACCGGTGAAAGTTATACGGACCACTATGTTTCTGTTGTGCTGACCACAGGGGAAACCTATGAATATGCAGCGGCAAAGGAGTATAAGACGCTCATCAATGCACCTGTGAAGGTGACTTTCTCCAATGGGAAAGCTACAGTGAGCCGTTTGAAGTCGAGCAATGTTGTCGGTCAGGTGGATTGGAACGGGAGGACTTTGGGAAACAGCAAATTATCTTCCGATTTGATGATTTTGGAGATTTCCACAACCGACCCCAACAAAACAGGAGTATGCAAAACCGTATTCCCCCAAAGACTTGACGGGGTGACTTTAGATAATGGCGAGGTGCTTCATGCACAAAAGAACAGCAAGGGCGAGATTGAACAATTGATTTTACTGGATACAACGGGAGATTTGTATGATTATGGAATGATAAAATCCGCCAGAACCAACTCCTCTATGGGTGCAGGGGTAGGCGGTACTTATGTTTGCGTGATTGACGGAGCGGAGATGACCGTTTCCGGTCAGGTGGAATATTCTGTCCGTGCAGGTGTTCCTGCAAAAATTTTGCGGAGCGGAAATCAGGTGATTACCATGCGTTCTTTGGAAGCAGTTCCGGGAACTGCAGATCAGGTCACCTTAACGGAATTTCAGGTAGGCTCCAAAACCTATCCCTTAAGTGATACCGTTTGGGTGTACCGCAAAAATTATAACAATAATTATACCAGTATCCCCTTAACCGATGCCATAAACGGCGACTATTCTCTGACGGGTTATTATGACAAGCCTATCTCCGAAGGGGGGCAGATCCGTATTATCATCGCACAGTAGCATGGGGTGTAGCAAAACGCACAGACCCACACAAGGCAAAAAATGATTCACAAAGCTTTTTGATGGCAAAGGTAGAAATTCGTCGTGCAACGAATTTCTATGATAAAATGCCTTGTGTTTTGAACAAATATCACCTCTCGGCGTA
>JAZNYR010000209.1:0-3220 GCA_045594525.1 Clostridia bacterium
GCTTGGACTTTGAATTCCTTTGTGTAATTCACTTTTCTTTTCATTGTGTTCACCCTCCTGAAAATATTATATCATATTTTCTCTCTTTTGGTAGTCCATTTTTATTATACAAGTTTCCACTCTTCTCTCTTCACTATTCACTAAAAATTTTACAATATATTTTTTTAATATTGATACAAGAAAGACTGTAATCATAATCGATTACAGTCTTTCATATTATTCATTCCATGTCACAAAATGATAACTGTCCAGAATCTGAACATATTTTGCAAGGCGTTCATATAAAGGATGTGCCTTTTCCCCAAATTGCTCTTCCACTTCTTTTCCCAAATCAATCAGGGTTTTTCTTCCGTCAAACTGCTGCCATAAAAAGCTGCCTAGTTCGTCCAGATGAATATAACTGATTTTTGGTTTCTTAAAGAATTTTTGTGCAATTCGGTTCATCAGTCCCTTGTTTTCAATGGCAAGGGTGACAATACCGGCCTCATCAGCTGCCCAGGAAAGACCGTTTCCACGACAGGGACGACGCTCCAGATAATTTTCTGCATTTTTCTTCATGGCTTAGCTTCTTTTCTTCCAAAGGGAAAATTTCAATACACTTAAGATAATCAAACCAAACACAACCAGACTTCCTACATTGGAAACAACGGTCGGAACAAACCCGGACAGGTCAATTACCTTATCAATACCAAACACAGCAAACAGTGCCAATAAAATACCAATCAATCCTTCACCGGCAATCATACCGGAGCAGAACAGAATACCGTCATTCACAATGGCTTTCTTTTCTTCTTCCTTGCGCTTCATCTTATCCAACGCCAGACGAACCAAACCACCTACCATAATGCAGGCATTCAGTTGCACAGGCAGATAAACACCGATTGCAAAGGGCAGAACGGGAATACCCACAACTTCTGCTACTACAGCAATAAACACGCCAATAAATACCAATCCCCAAGGCAAGTTTCCTTCCATAACACCTTCTACAATCATCTTCATCAGAGTTGCCTGAGGAGCGGCCAGTTCTTCGCTTCCAAAGCCCCATGCGCTATCCAAAAGATACAAAGTTCCGCCGATTGCCAATGCCGCTGCAAGGACACCGATTACTTCACCAATCTGCTGTTTTTTCGGGGTAGCGCCAAGTAAGAAACCTGTCTTCAAATCCTGAGAGGTATCACCGGAAATGGCAGATACAATACAGATAATCGAACCGATTGCAATAGCACTTGCCATACCAACTGCCCCGGCACTTCCTGTCAGCTTCAGAATCAGGGTTGCAATCAGCAAGGTAGCAATTGCCATACCGGAAACAGGGTTATTGCTGCTTCCAACCAAACCAACCATACGGGAGGAAACGGTTGCAAAGAAGAAACCGAAAATAACAACAATCACCGCGCCCAGTAAAGTTACGGGAATTGCAGGAACCAACCATACCAACAAGGTCAGAAGCAAAATGGCAACAATTACGATTGTCATATTCAAATCTTTTGCAGTACGCAAATTACCACTTGACTTGCTTCCTGCAACGCTCTTCATAGCACCTGCAAAGGTGGTAATAATCAAAGGTAAGGATTTAATCAGGCTGATAATCCCCCCTGCCGCCAGAGCACCGGCACCGATATATCTGATATAAGAGCCCCAGATTGCACTTGCGCCGCCTGCAGCAAACATTTCTCCAATGGGAGCTGTGCCGGGATAAAGAACAATTTCAGCACCAAACAGTACAATCAAAGGAATCAGAACCAACCAGCTTAATACACCGCCGGCAAACATATAAGAAGAAATTCTGGGACCGCAGATATAACCAACACTCATTACAGCAGGATAAATCTGTGTTCCGATTTCACCGGCAAAGCCTTTTACAGAAGTAGATACTTCACCTGCAACCAGCTTCAAGCCATCAATGATAAACTTGAAAACGGCGGCAAAACCCATTCCGGCAAATACAGTAGAAGCATTTGCTCCCCCCTGCTCCCCTGCAAGAAGAACTTCTGCACAAGCTGTTCCTTCCGGATAAGGAAGAATCCCATGTTCCTTCACAATCAACGCATTTCGTAAAGGTACCATGAAAAACACGCCAAGCAAACCGCCAAGCAGAGCAATTAAGGTAATTTCTAAGATACCCGGCTTGTCCATTACGCCATCCTTTGCCCACAAGAACAATGCAGGAAGGGTGAAAATCGCACCGGCTGCCAAGGATTCCCCTGCAGAACCTACTGTTTGAACAATATTGCTTTCCAAAATAGAGTTTTTTCGCATAATCACGCGAATCACTCCCATTGCAATGACTGCGGCAGGAATGGATGCGGAAACCGTCATCCCTACTCTCAACCCCAGATATGCATTTGCTGCACCAAATACAACGGCCAGAATAATCCCCATAACGATAGAAGTTACCGTAATTTCAGGGGTAATTTTTTCTGCCGGAATATAAGGCTTAAATTCTTTTTTCTGTTCCATATATTTTCTCCATTTCCGCCGTAAGAATACCGCATTTTTTTATAACAGTGTTTTACCACATAGAAACCTTCATCTTGTGCTTTTTTACCGCTGCAGTAGCTCGTTTATCATACTCCTCAAGGCTCAAACGATCATAGACCGGTTCATCTTCATTATTATAACATAAACCAAAAAAATTGTCAATCAAAGTTTCTGACTCACAGAGATATCCATAAGAAAAAGCTTCCGAAGCTTTCATCTGTCTTTGGAAGCTTTATCAAGTATCAACCTATTAGAATTCCGTTCCTCCAAACAAATCATAATATAACCAGAGAACGGTATAACGATCCTTCAAATCCTTTGCATAAAAAGCTGCATCTTTTATTTTATTATCATCGTATAGTTCGTAAAATTCTGACATATTCAATCCACAAAGGGAAAGCATCTGCTCAATTTCCGTAGATGTAGGCGCCTGGGACAAAATAGTCTTGATTTCTTCTTCTTTTTCTTTATATATCCCTGTTCTGTCTGCCGCATAGTTACCAATTTTATTCTGTAAACTGATACATCCCTCCGCCGCAGACTGATATATTTCATTCATTTTATTGACATAGTGTTCTTTTGAAGGACGGTAAAGCGTATCGGGAAAACTGGATTTTATGATTTTCTCACGAATCTTCGCCGTCACAACAGTGGAATACGCAACATCGATACCGTGCGGAAAATAAGGCTCTGAATGAACAATCCCAACGATTTCAAAGAAATGGGAAAGATGATGCTC
>JAZNYR010000210.1:0-1860 GCA_045594525.1 Clostridia bacterium
CACATCCCAGTATTCTTCAGGAGTAATCACCTTGCTGATATTTTCTACATCAATATATTTCGCTAAATTTTTTGCATAGCCGATTTCGTTATACTTCTCATCACCAAAGCCTACGGTAAAGGTTTTGTCCACATTGGCACGGCAGGCAACAAAGCTTGAGTCCACACCACTTGACAGGAAAGAACCTACCTCAACATCGCTGATTTTGTGTGCTTCTACGGAAGCGTCAAACTCTTTGCTGATGCGGTCCACCCATTCTTCTTCTGTGACAGATTCTTCTGCTTCAAACACAGGCTCCCAGTACCGTTTGATTTCCATTTCCCCGTTTTTATACAGGAAATAGTGGGCGGGCTGTAATTTATATACCCCTTCAAAAAAGCTTTCGGGGCCGGGAGAATACTGGAAGGACAGATATTGCTCCAAGGCTCTGGGGTTTAATTTCTTTTCAAAAGAGGGGTGTGCCAAAAAGGACTTGATTTCTGAACCGAACAGCAAGCTGTTTCCCATTTTTGCATAGTACATAGGCTTGATTCCGAAAAAGTCACGGGCGCCGAACAATTCTTTGGTTTCTTTATTCCAAACCACAAAGGCAAACATTCCCCGAAGTTTCCCTAACAATTCTGTACCGTATTCTTCATAACCGTGAAGCAGTACTTCGGAGTCGGCCTCGGTGGTAAAGGTGTGCCCTTTGGCAATCAATTCCTCGCGGAGGGACTGATAATTATAAATTTCACCGTTAAATACCAGAACCTTTGTGTTATCTTCGTTATAAAGGGGCTGGCTGCCATGATCTAAGTCTATGATACTTAACCGACGAAAACCAAGGGCAATATGCTCGTCCACATACTGACCGTCAGCATCGGGTCCCCGGTGAACAATTTTATTCATCATACATTCCAGCACGCTGCCCTGATCCCCGATTTCGTTTGTAAATCCTACAAAACCGCACATGTTATTTTCATCCTTCCGTGCAATATCATTTCTCATTATTATATCACAAAACAAGGAAAAAGGCAAGGCTTTTTCACTTGTTTTTGAGCATTCAATCAAATTATATGGTTTTTGTTTGCATAAACTTTTTCCAGCCGAATCGGGTAATAAAAAGCAAAACAGAAATCAATGCAAAACTTTCTGCCAAGATGCCTCCGATGGAAAAACAAATAATATTATGAGTCAGCCACAAGGGGGAGACAAGGAATAACTGCACCAAACGAATGATTTTGCCGTTTTTGGTGGTCATGGAAACCGTTCCCGCAATTTGTGCCAATGTTGCAGCGACAGAGGGAAAACCGGAATAGGTAACAATACCGGTTAACAAAAAGACAAGGATTAGCCCGACGCTGAAGACATTCTTTTTCTTTTCTGATTGGCAGTAAGCAAAAACAAGACCGCGGATGACATTTAAGGCGTTTAACAGTGAGCCTGTGCCTGCATCGAGAAAATAAAAATTCAAAGTAAAAAAGAAGCCGGATGCCCCTTGGAACAGGTAAAGATTTTTTGTCTTTTTACATTGAAAAGCAGCGAAATTCATTACCATTCCCATAATTCCCAGCAACTGAATCAAAAATTGTTCCATAAAAGTTCCTCGCATCATCATTATTTTCTTTTATTATATCATAGGGGAAAAAGAAAGTCAATACAGGGAGAATCGGGATAAAATTTTAAAAATGTAGGTTTACAATAGATGTGTTACACTACACGCAATTTTGTTACGAGCATAGCTCATAACAAAATTGCATGTTCTGCAAAAAAACAATAGCAAGTGAAACTCTTTTGTGTTATAGTTAATTTACCACAAAAAACAAAATACAAAGGAGTCACTTGCTATGAATACTATAACACAAACTATGAGGTTTAGGC
>JAZNYR010000211.1:0-4557 GCA_045594525.1 Clostridia bacterium
GAACCAAGCCGTTCACTGCTTCTTCTTCATCCTCGCCATCTGCATTTAAGGTAATGGTTGTTCCCTTATCAATGCCCAAAGAGAGAACGCCTAATAAGCTTTTTGCATTAATTCTCCGTTCGCCCATCTCAATCCAGATGCTGGCTCTGTATTCATTTGCCTTCTGAATAAAGAAGGTTGCAGGTCTTGCATGTAAGCCTACGGAATTTTGGATGGTAATTTCCTTTGTAATCAAATCAGCCACTCTCCTATTTTTTATGTACCAAAAGCAACTTTATAGAAGTATATCTTAATTATAGCACAACTGCTCCAATTTTTCAACCAATATTTTTCACTATTTTATCAATATTTTTATCTTGTTTTTTATTCAAAATACTAATTATTTCGTTTTTGCTGCTCTGCTTGCTCCAACATTTGGCCTGCTGCTGCCACCGTAAGGTCGGTCACACTGACTCCGCCCAGCATTCTGGCAAGCTCATGGAGTCTTTCTTCTTTGTCAAGCAAGGTTACTTTTGTAGCGGATCTTCCGTCTATTTCCTGTTTTTCAATCAGAAAATGCCCGTCCGCCATGGCTGCAATCTGAGGCAGGTGAGTAATACAAACAACTTGCTTGGAGCGGGATAACCCCGACAGCTTATCTGCAATTTTCTGGGCAGCACGACCACTGACACCGGTATCAATTTCGTCAAAAATAAGAGTTCCTACCGGGTCCGCATCTGCCAGCACCGATTTTAATGCCAGCATAATACGGGACAATTCCCCGCCTGATGCAATTTTGGAAAGCTCCTTTAATTCCTCTCCGGGATTGGAGGATAACAAAAATACCGCTTTTTCTCCCCCATTCTCTCCCGGCTCGCAAGGAGTAAACTGTACCGCAAATCGCATTTTCCCCATATCAAGAGAGCAAAGCTGTTCCATAATTTCCTGCTCCAGTTTTTTGGCAGCTTTTCTTCTGGTTTGTCCCAAACGCTCCGCCGCCTGTTCCAACAAGCGTTGACTCTCCTGCAATTGATCTTCAAGCTGTTTCAGTTTTTCTTCGCTGTTTTCAAAACCCTCTGCTTTTTCTTTTATTTCTTCATAATAGGCAAGAACCGCTTCTTCCGTGGTGCCATACTTCCGTTCTAATTTACGGATTTCTTCCAAACGACTCTGTGCCCGTTCCAAAGCACCGGGATCACGGTCCAGCTTTTGGGCATAGTCCCGAAGGTCATGGGAGGCATCATCCATCAACGCCGCCGCTTCCTCTAAGCTTTGGCTCAAGGGTTCCAGTTCTTTGTCATAAACTGCCGCCTTCCCTAACGCGTCCAACGCACGGGAAAGGGCATCGTGAGCACCCTCGTT
The DNA here is from genome assembly GCA_045594525.1 of Clostridia bacterium. GTDB lineage: Bacteria > Bacillota > Clostridia > HGM11514 > HGM11514 > SIG438. Next base: position 1,342 of record JAZNYR010000211.1, read on the forward strand.
ACCATATAAATAGTCATACGCCGCTTCCACACTCTGACTTACCGTTTCCGTATGTTCTAACAGCTTCAGTTCTTCTCTTAATTCCTCTTCTTCTCCCACACGAAGCTGTCCCTGCTCAATTTCCTGCATTTGATAACGGTACAACTCCATAAGCTGTGCATTTCCTTCTGTTGATTGCAGTTGTTCCATTTGCTGTCTGAGCCCCTTCACTTCCTCGAAAGCGAAACGGCAAGTCTCGCGCTCTGCCTTGTTTTTCGCAAAGCCATCAATCAAATCAATGTGTTTTGCATTTTGCAACAGCAATTGATTGTCATGCTGACCGTGAATATTCAAAAGCAAGGGAGCAATGGCTTTTACCGTTCCGGCAGTGGAAAGTTCTCCGTTAATGCGGCAAACACTTCTTCCGTCCCGATACAACTCACGGCTGACAAGAACCTGACCGTCTTCCGCGGTCACGCCCCGTTCCTCAAGCTGTGTACAAACTTCCTCGCTCAAAGAAAACAAAGCCTGAACCTTTGCCTTTTCCGCACCGGTACGAATCAGTTCTTTTGAAGCTCTTTCTCCCAGCACCATATTGATAGAATCAATAATAATGGATTTTCCTGCACCCGTTTCACCGCTTAACACCAAAAATCCGGGTGTGGGTTCTAAGGTCACCTTTTCGATGACCGCAATTTGTTCAATTTGCAGGCTGATGAGCATTTACGCCACCTCCAAATTTTATCTCATTCCTTCTTTCAATTCAGATGCCACCTTTTTTGCTTCCTCTTCTGTACGGGTAACAATCATAATGGTATCATCCCCGGCAATGGACCCCAGTATTTCGGGGATATTCATCCGATCCAGTAAGGAACCCACCCCCTGTGCCATTCCGCTCAAGGTCTTGACTACCACAATATTCATGGCACAGTCCACACTCAGCACCGATTCACTGAAAATGGTACCGCCGGTATGGTAACGAGGTTCCTCTCCGCCGACAGCATACACCATTTCTCCACTGTCGTTATGCACCTTAATTAGTTTCAAATCCTTAATATCCCGAGACAGGGTTGCCTGGGTTACCTTTACACCGCTCTGCTCCAGAAAATCCGCCAGTTCCTTTTGGGTTCTGACGCTGTTTTCCCGAATGATTTCTAAAATTTTACCGTGTCTTGAGGTTTTCAATGTGTATCACTTCCCAACTTTTCATGCAAAATATCATAAAAACTACGACTGTGAACCCGAATAAGCCTGGTTTCTTTTTCTGCTCGACTGATTTCCAATCGGTCTCCTGCCTGAATATCATAAAGCGCGATCCCGTCTGCTACCACATGGGCATTTTTCTCCTCCGCCAGCATCAATCCAATCTGTCGTCGGGAAGACACCACCAGAGAACGGGCACGAAGCATGTGAGGGCAAACAGGTGTAATTTCCATTGCTTCCACATCAGGCTCCAAAATCGCCCCCCCTGCGGACAAGGCATAAGCCGTAGAACCGGTGGGCGTAGTCACAATCAGTCCGTCTGCCAGATAGGTATCTGCGTAAGCATCGTCAATCAACAAATCAATTTTTAAAATAGAGTCCCCCGTTTTGCGAGAGGTTACAATGTCATTCAATGCATAAAAGGGTTCACTTTTTTGGTCATCCCGCACGCGAACGCATTGGAGCATCATTCTGCTTTCAATCCGAAAATCGTCCTCAATCAAACGGGAAAACAAATCATTTTCTCCTTTTTTCAGTTCACTGATAAAACCAAGATGCCCAAAATTAATTCCCAATAAAGGTAAATTGGTTTCATGTGCCGCACGAAGGAGAGTTCCGTCTCCCCCAAGGACCAAAACCGCTTCTGCTTCCCGTTCCGCTTCCTGGGATGAACAGTAAACAACCCCTTGAATCTCAGCAATACTGCGGTATTTTTCTTCCATCAGCACTTGAGCACCTAAAGTTTGCAGAGAAAATGCCGTATCACGGATTCCTTCCAGCACCTGATTCATTTTCGGATTTGGTTTTAATAAAAAACGCTTCAATTTATCACTTCCCCGTCATCGGCATTGAGCACCCTATGAGCCGTTTCCACCGTCTGCTCCACATCGTAGGTACCTTCTGCTTCTTTGGTGATATACAACAAATATTCAATATTTCCTTTGGGTCCTTTAATAGGGGAATAATCTAATCCCCCGACAGAAAAACCATTATCATGGGCAAAGCCTATGACCTGTTCGATGACCTGACGGTGCACCGCGCTGTCACGGACAACGCCGCCCTTTCCCACCTGACTCCGTCCTGCTTCAAACTGGGGCTTAATAAGACACACTCCGCTGCCCTTTTCCCCAAGCAGACGGTAAGCAACAGGCAGTACCAGTTTCAAAGAAATAAAAGACACATCCACACTGACAAAATCTAATACATCCTCGATTTCTTCTACATAACGGATGTTGGTTCGCTCCATGTTCACCACACGCTCGTCGGTACGGAGTTTCCAGTCCAGCTGACCGTATCCCACATCCACTGCATATACTTTTTTTGCACCGCATTGAAGCATACAATCTGAAAATCCGCCGGTAGATGCACCGATGTCCATACAAACACACCCTTCCAGGGTGATAGGAAACATCTTCATGGCACGCTCCAGCTTATATCCTCCCCGACTGACAAACTTCATCTGCTCGCCACGGTACTCAATCTTCGCGTCCCGTTCTACACTTGTTCCGCCCTTGGTGACCTTTTCTCCGTCCACATAAACAAGGCCTGCCATAATCACCGCTTTTGCTTTATCTCTGCCGGTTACAAATCCTTGTTCCACCAGCAATACATCCAACCGTTCTTTCACTGTTTCAAAGCCTCCGTTACCGATTCGGCAATTGCCGCTCCTGTCATTCCATAATGTTCAAAAATCACACCGGTGCTGCCATGAGAAATAAATGTATCGGGAAATGCTTTTTGAAGCAAGGGTGTTTGTACCCCCTCTTGGTGTAACAAATTTGCCACCTTCTCACATACGCCTCCTGTGATACAGCCGTCCTCCAAAACCACTGCCAATGCTACATCCTTTGTCTGTTGGACAATCACCTCTTGATCGAGAGGTTTTGCAAACCGCAGGTCAGTAACAGATGCAGAGATTCCCTTCTGTTCCAACAGTTCTGCCGCCTCTGTTGCAATTCCCACCATTCTGCCGATGGCAAGAAAAGCCACCTCATTTCCTTCTCGCAATACTCGTCCTTTTCCAAGGGTAATGGG
>JAZNYR010000212.1:0-2532 GCA_045594525.1 Clostridia bacterium
ACCGCCGTTATTCTTACAGTTCCCCGTCTTCCTTCATCTTTGCAATCTGCATTTCCTGTATATCAGGGAAGACAGACAACATCGGTTCTTCTTCTGATTTTTTGAACTTTCTGTCCACATAGTTTTTGGTAATCTTGGCAACCGTACCGGACAGAACCAGAACACCGATCAAGTTGGGAATTGCCATCAAAGCATTGAAGGTGTCTGAAATATCCCAGGCAAGTTGCAAATTCATAGTTGCTCCCACAATGATAAACAGCACGAATACAACCTTGTAGAATACTGTAGATTTGGTACCGAACAGATATTCCCAAGCCTTTGTGCCGTAATAGGACCAGCCAAGCACCGTAGAGAAAGCAAAGAGTAAAATTGCCAGTGCCAGTACCATACCTGCCCATCCGCCAAACCGTTGAGAGAATGCGTAAGTAACCAGCGGAACGCCTTCCACCTGTTCAATGGAAACTGCATTGATTTCCCCGTCCTTCACTTCTTCTCCCGCTTCGTTTAAGGATACTCCTCTGATTGCCATAACATTGGTATAAACATAGTTAGAATCATCCGAAGGGTCGTCCTTTTTCAGGCTTACTGTAAAGGATTCACCATTTTCAGGAATAACATTGTAAGTACCGTCTGTTTCGTCCCCCTCGCCCGCCAATTCCAAAATCGGATTGGTGGTCACATCCATCAGAGGAACATTCTCTTCTGTTTTAAAGTCATTTACATCGTAAATACTTACATATTGCGTTTCCTTTGTCAGTCCCGCCAATGCCTGTTCCAAAGGAACAGAAGTACAGGTAGAGGACAACAGAACAAATGCAGTCAGGGTACAAACAATAATGGTATCCACAAACACTTCAAAAATTCCCCAAATACCCTGGGTAACAGGTTCTTTTACATTAGAAGCCGAGTGCACCATAACAGAAGAACCAAGACCCGCTTCATTGGAGAATACCCCACGCTTAAAGCCCATGGTCATTGCCTTTTTTATGACCAGACCGCTTCCCGCACCTGCAATAGACTGAAAACTAAACGCACTTTTAAAGATACTGCTGAAAATGTAGGGCACCTGCTCAATGTTCATAAAGAAGATAATCAGAGCACCCACGATATAAAACAGTGCCATAAAGGGAACCAGTCTTTCTGTGGTCTGACCGATTCTCTTAATGCCACCCACAATAACCAGAGCCGCAATGATCGCCAGAATGATTCCCATCACAACAGTAGGAACTCCAAAATTAGCTTTCATAGCAGAAGAAATGGAGTTCACCTGGGTCATATTACCGATCCCAAAGGATGCCAGCACGCAGAAAATACTAAACAGTACCGCTAAGATTTTACCGATATGCTTGCAACCCTTTTTGCTGCCCAGACCGTCACGGAGATAGTACATGGCACCGCCGGACCATTCACCCTCTTTGTTTTTTCGTCTGTAATAAATCCCCAAAACATTTTCGGAATAGTTGGTCATCATACCAAAAAAAGCAGACAGCCACATCCAGAACACCGCACCCGGTCCACCGACTGCAATAGCAGTGGCAACACCGGCAATGTTCCCCGTTCCGATGGTAGCCGCCAAAGCGGTACACAACGCCTGAAACTGAGAAATGGATTTTGCATCCTTATTTTTTCTTACTTCTTTTTTGGTAAAGATTCCGCCAACGGTTTCCTTTACCACATGCTTGGCACGGGTCACCTGAAAGAACTTGGTCAGGCAGGTCATAATAATTCCCGTTCCGATAATCAGGATCAGCATAGGTACGCCCCATACCACTCCGTTGATTGCACTATTTATTTTTGCAATCATGTCCAACATAAAAACTCCTCCTCAAATAAATATTTTTCCGAATTGTACAAACAAAAAAGCATTGCGTTTCGCAATGCTCTCTAAGACAAAATAAGCCCGTAGGCTGTCATTTTCCTCTGTCCTTTTGCCTGAGAGATTAGCATTCCGCCTTGCACCTTCGGCACCCGCTCAATGTCGGGATTCTCCAGATTCATCATCCGTTCACAGTCCTTCCTTAAACCATTAAGGAACCTGAGAGTGTTACTCCTTCGGAAAGGCAACTGCCTAATTTCCTGCAAACTTCATCTGATTTATTTAACTGACAATACTATCATACCACATTTTTCTCCATCCGTCAACAAATTTTTCCGAATGCTATAACTCGATTTTCTGTGGGATAATCTTTTCGTTGAGATTACAAAGAAAAAGCACATAAGAAAGGAGAGAATTTGCATCTTCTCTCCTTTCTTATGTTAAATTATATAAAATTATAATTTGCGGAAATTTATAATAAATCCACCTTTACATTCTACTATTCCTATATCTCCAATAGCTACAGTCACATTGTTGTTCAATATTAGTGTTTCTCTTGTACCATTCTCTAATTCAACAACAACGGACAATCAATTTTTTTCAATAATCTTTACCTGTTTTTCTACAATCGGTTTCATATCCTGTATAAAATAAAATATGCCTCCAATTATACCAAATGCCCCTAGTATCAAAAAGAACCAAGGTGCAAACTCCAT
>JAZNYR010000213.1:0-6459 GCA_045594525.1 Clostridia bacterium
GTACTGTCTGCGATTCATTTTGACAAAATATCCCTTCCTTTTTCCCAGTCTTCAGCGTGTCGCAAATGCTACACACCCTCTATAACAAATCCCACCCAAGAGAGGTAGAGGCGTTCTTTGCCACAATGGTTTTTCCGTTCAAATAGTCAAGATTGCCCGCAGGTGTGGTAAAGTCAAATTGCAGGCGGTAAGAATAAAGTGCCTGATAGGTATTCTTTTGCTTGGGAGCACCGTATTTCACATCTCCCAAAAGCGGGTGTCCCACAGATGCCATCTGGGCACGAATCTGGTGGGTTCTTCCTGTAACCAATGTAATTTCGGCAAGAGAAAGGTTTTGTTTCTCTTCTAATACACGGTATTTGGTGACGGCCATTTTTGCCCCTTCTCTGGGCGCGGAAAAGACAGTCACTTTATTTTTGTCGCAATCTTTGTACAGATACCCTTGCAAGACGCCTTCTTTGGGATGGGGGGTGCCGTGCAAAATACAAAGATATTGCTTTTGGATTTCCTTGTCCTTGATTTTTTGGTTCATAACTCGCAGACCCTCTGCTGTTTTTGCCGCAATCACAAGACCACCGGTGTTTCGGTCAATGCGGTTACACAGAGCAGGAGTAAAGGAATGTTCTTCTTCAGGACGGTAGTCTCCTTTTTGATATAAATAGGCTTTGATGTAGTTTACCAGAGTGTGAAGCTGTTCTCCCTTATCTTCGTGAACCACCAGACCGAAAGGCTTTTCGATAATCAGAATGTGGTCATCCTCGTAGGCAATAGCAAGATCGGGAGATAAGGTTTTATAGGATTCGTCCTTGGAGGGTTTTGCGAGAAAATCGTCCCCGATATATAATTCCACTTTGTCTCCTTCCTGAAGACGGGTGGAGATTTCTGCCCGCTTGTGGTTGACCTTAATTCGTTTTTTTCTTATATATTTATACATGGCAGAGGAAGGCAGAGAAGGAAAGGTCTTTTGTAAAAACTTATCAAGCCTCTGATCTGCATCGTTTTGATTGATCATAATTGTTTGCATAAGGCACACTCCTTTTCTTTATTATATCGTAAAATCGGGGAAAAGGAAAGAGAAAAATAAAAATTTAAAAAATTTTCAAAAAAACTCTTGACAAGGATGAAAAAGAATGGTATAATGCTAAAGTCGAATATGTTTTCCATAGACAGCAGGAGCTTCCGTGCGAAGCGTAACCTAAAAGATCCTGCCGAGGAAGAGGTTCCGAAACAATATGATTGTGAAGGGGTTCTTTGTCTATGGGGCGAAGAACCCCTATTTGATTGATTACATCCCGTGATTGCCAACACGGTTTGTGAAGCCGATGAAATTTCGGCATATAGAATTCCGTTCGCCAAAACGGGATTCCGCTCTTACTATGATCGTCTGTTAGGAGGTGAACAATCGTATGCCAAATGATAAAGTACTGGAACAAAAGAAAGCACAGGTTGAGGAAATCGCTCAAAAGCTGGAACAGGCTTCTGCCGGTATCTTTGTTGATTACAGAGGTTTGACTGTTGAACAGGATACAAAACTCCGTAATGAACTGAGAGAAGCAGGCGTTGAGTACAAGGTTGTGAAGAACACCCTGGTAAAATTCGCTGCCCAAAAGCAAGGCTTGAATGAATTGGATCCTTTCTTAAGCGGTCCTACTTCTATGGCACTGAGCTACACTGATCCTGTTGCTCCTGCGAAAGTCTTATCAAAGTTCGCTAAAGAAAACGAAGTGTTTGAAATCAAAACAGGTTTCGTTGATGGGAAGGTAATCGGCCTCGACGAAATTAAGGCTTTAGCGGAATTGCCCTCCAGAGAGGTTTTGGTTGCAAAAGCTCTTGGTGGCTTAAATGCTCCGATTGCCGGATTTGCAAATGTGCTTAATGCAAATCTGCGTGGCCTTGCAATTGTTCTGAACGCAATTGCGGAGCAAAAATCAGCATAAATTTTGTAAATGGAGGTAACAAAGAATGAGTGAAAAAGTAACTAACTTGATCGAAGAAGTAAAAAGCTTAACCGTTCTGGAACTGTCTGAACTGGTAAAAGCTCTGGAAGAAGAATTCGGCGTATCTGCTGCTGCTCCTGTAGCTGTAGCTGCTGCTCCTGCTGCTGGCGGCGCTGCTGCTGGTGCTGCAGAAGAAAAGTCTGAATTTGATGTTGTTCTGAAGGATGCTGGTGCTTCTAAGCTGAATGTAATCAAACTGGTTCGTGAAGCTACAGGCTTGGGTCTGAAGGAAGCAAAGGAAGCTGTAGATGGTGCTCCTACCACTCTGAAAGAAGGAATGGCTAAGGAAGACGCTGAAGCTCTGAAAGCTAAGCTGGAAGAAGCTGGCGCATCTGTAGAACTGAAATAGTTTCTGTTCCGGAAAGGGATGATTCGTTGGAATCGTTCCTTTTTTTGTTGTCAAAAAACGAATATCTTTCCCTTCTTATTCGTAAGATAATATGAAAAATAAAATTTAGGGATTGAAAAATAAATAACTGTATGGTATAATAAACAATACGAGCTATTTCTCGTTGATTCGACAAATTAAACATAAGTGAGAAGGATGAATTTGAAAAAGACATTGTCAAAATGGATTTCTAATTTGAAACAGATTTGCAAAAAAGCAGCAGATACAAAGGGAATGAAAGCTGTTTTGGTTGTTATGCAAAAAATAAAGGAGCATACTGTCATTCAGGCGATTTTGCTGTCTGTTGTGATTACATTTTATCTGGAAATGTGCGGACGGCAGGCCATGGGGAATGCCTTTGTTTATTTTATCGGCACTTCGCCTTTTATGTTTTTGATGAATGTCATGATTGTATTGCTCACCATGTGTGTTGCTTTGTTTGTGCCTAAAAAGACCTTTGCGCTGTCTGTGGCATCTGTTGTTTGGGTGGCGTTAGGTACCGTTAACCGTATTTTGCTGACAACTCGGACAACACCTCTTTCAGCAATCGACTTTGAGATTATCAAGTCTGCTATGGATGTGATTCCCGCTTATTTAAGCCCCGGGCAGATTTGGTTGATTGTGGCGGTAACGGTTGTGGTGATTACGCTTTTGGTGTTGTGCTTCCTTTTTACCAAAAAGCGAAAAAGCAATTTCAAAGTGGCAAGTATTTTTTCCACTATTGTGGCAGCCGTTGTTGTTGCCTTTATGTTCTTGACCTTAAACACAGAAATTTTCGCCACCGATTTCAGAAATTTACCCAGAGCATATCGGGATTACGGATTTGCCTATTGCTTTACTGCAAGTATTCTGGAAACGGGGATTCACGAACCGATGGATTATTCCGAAACCGCCGTGGACGAGTTGCAGACCCGTCTGGAGGCAATGGGAGACGGGAAAGGGGAAGAAACACCCGACATTATCGTTGTACAGTTGGAATCTTATTTTGATGTCAACTTAATGAAGAATGTGGAATTTACCAAAAATCCCATCCCCGTTTATACAGAATTGATGAAACACTATTCTACGGGAAAAGTGAAGGTGCCCGCTTTGGGAGGCGGTACCGCCAATGTGGAATTTGAGTTGCTGACGGGAATGAGTCTGGACTTTTTCTCTGCCGGCGAATATCCTTACACTTCTATTTTGAAGGAGTCCACCTGTGAATCTATGGCATATAATTTGAAGGAACGGGGTTATGCCACCCATGCCATTCACAATCATAAAGGCTCTTTTTATGACCGTCATCTGGTTTATGGAAATTTAGGGTTTGACCATTATATTTCTGTAGAAAATATGGAGCCCTTGGAATACACTCCCCGCAACTGGGAAAAAGACGGAATTTTGGCAGACCAAATTTTAAAATGTCTGGATTCTACGGAAGGACAGGACTTTGTGTTTACCGTAACGGTACAGGCACACGGAAAATATCCTACCAACCGCCGTTCCTTTATCCGCCATGTCCGTGCCAAACGGAACGAAAACGAAACCAAGGATGAAAAGAAGCGCCGTCATCAGATGGAATATTATGCCAATCAGATATACGAAACCGATCAGTTTATCGGAGATTTGATTGAGAAATTGGAAAAGAGAAACAAGCCAACGGTAGTGTTGCTTTACGGCGACCATTTACCTGCCTTGGATTTGTCCGAAGAAGACCTGACGGATGGCAATTTGTATCAGACTGATTATGTGATCTGGGACAATCTGGGTTGGAAAAAGGAAGACAAATCCATGCATTGCTATCAGATGAGTGCCAATCTCATGGAACGCCTTGGATTTTCCAACGGTATGATTACCAAATATCATCAGATTTGTGAAAATGATAGTTATTATTATGAGAATTTAGGTGTTTTGGAATATGATATGCTGTACGGAAAACGGTATATCTATGATAAAAAGGAAATCCCTCATGCTCCTACCGACCTGCAGTACGGATTGGAGGAGGTTGTCATTACCGATGTAGTGTCTGCGGATGACGGCACTGTGACGGTGTATGGCGATAATTTTACCACCCACAGTAAAATTTTTATTAACGAAGAAAAACAAAACGAAACCGTCTATTGGGGTGAGAACACCCTGGTTCTTTCAGGGAAATGGTTGGAAGAAAACGATATTATCAGGGTCGGCCAGGTGGCGACGGAGGTCATTGAGCTCAATAGTTCTGAAGAATATATTTATCTGCCCCCCTGGATGAGAGAATAGTGGTTTTCCCCAAAATGCAATGAGGAAAATTGTGCTGTTTCGACAAACTTTTTTGAATATGCTAAATATCCTTTACAAGCCTTGAAAAATATGGTATACTTTTTTCGGCAGTATAGGGGAAATAGAACCTTGTCTGTATAGGCAAGGTTTTTATTTTGAATCATAAACAAAAGAATGGAGAGTGTAAGAAACATGGAAAAACAACATGACGCAATTTATGACGCGAAACAGTTGGGAACCCTTAAGATGTTAATTCTGGGATTCCAGCATACCTTCGCAATGTTCGGAGCGACAGTTTTAGTTCCTCTGCTGACGGGATTGAACATTGCAACAACCCTGTTGATGGCAGGCTTGGGAACCTTGCTGTTCCACTGGATTTCAAAGGGTAAGGTACCCGCATTTTTGGGTTCCTCATTTGCATTTTTAGGTGGTTATGCAGCAGTAGCACCTTTGGATGGCGCAAACGGTATGACCAATGCCCAGTTATTGCCTTATGCATGTATTGGTGTTGCTTGTGCAGGTTTGGTATATCTGGTTTTGGCGGGACTGATTAAGCTGGTTGGTATCAAAAAAGTAATGCGGTTCTTCCCGCCTGTTGTGACAGGACCCATTATTATTGCAATCGGTCTTGGCCTGGCAGGAAGTGCAGTTTCCAACTGTCAGCAGAACTGGCTGGTAGCTTTTATTGCTCTTGCCATTGTTGTGATCTTTAACATCTGGGGCAAGGGTATGGCGAAAATCATTCCCATTTTGTTGGGCGTTCTCGGCTCCTGTGCGATTGCTGCCATTATGGCACTGGTATGGGGTGAAACCATTACTGTAAACGGAGCAGAGTATATTGCGTTGGCTGGAAAAGAAAACATGATTTTGTTCTCTTCCGAAGCTTTGCAGAATTTGATGAAAGCAGATTGGATTGGGTTGCCGATTAAATGGAGCGGCACTGTGTTTGGCGGTATCGATTGGAAGAACACTTCTCTGATTATCAGTTCTATCGTTGCGATTATGCCTATTTCACTGGCTACCATGATGGAACATATCGGCGACATTTCCGCTATTTCTTCCACTGTTGGAAAGAATTATTTAGCAGAACCGGGTCTCCACAGAACTCTGACCGGTGACGGTTTGGCAACTTCTTTGTCTGCCCTCTTTGGCGGACCTGCCAACACCACTTACGGCGAAAACACCGGTGTATTGGCACTGTCTAAGGTATATGACCCCAAGGTTATCAGAATTGCAGCAGTCGTTGCAGTTGTTCTGTCCTTCTCTCCGAAATTTGAAGCTTTGGTTGCTTTGATTCCCACAGCAGTCATCGGCGGTATTTCTTTCGTGCTGTACGGAATGATTTCTGCAATCGGGGTAAGAAATGTGGTAGAAAATCAGGTTGACTTTACCAAGAGCCGTAACCTGATTGTGGCAGCAATCATTTTGGTATCTGCGTTAGGATTGGGAAGCATCAGCTTTGCGATCGGAAGCCTGACCATTACTCTTTCTGCTCTGGCAGTTGCTTCTATTGTAGGGATCCTCCTGAATGCCATTTTGCCCGGCAAGGATTATCAGTTTAAAACTGAGCCTGCTGACGAAGCGTAGATTTGATTTCTTAAAAGGAAGCTGTCCCTTTGGACAGCTTCCTCAGACCACCGACAAACTCGGTCTACCGCAAGTAAAGAAAGACAATAAGGAAACCATAATTATCAGTTTTATCTGTTAGAAAACAAGAAAACCCGCTTGGAAAACATCGAATTTTCCAAGCGGTTGCTTGCTTTTTGCCAAAATGAACACTTGCCGTACCCCTGTACTGTCTGCGATTCATTTTGACAAAATATCCACTTCGTT